>NZ_JBFAQM010000044.1:0-51559 GCF_040677315.1 Actinoplanes sp. NPDC049316
GCCGACCTGGCGTGTGCCGTCGGTCCAGACGCCGTGCCCGTCGGGGTGGATGCGCTGGCCGAACATGTTGGCGGTGGTGCGTTCGTGGTGGCGGGTCGGCGGGCCCGGTGGCGCGGGTCGGCGGGCCCGGTGGCGGGTCGGCCGGCCGGACCAGCGGGCCCGGCGGCGGGTCGGGTCGCGGCCGCCGGCGGCCTTTCCGGCCGGCGGGGAAGATCAGAACGGGAGGGGGCGTTCGCTGTCCTCGCCCTGGAAGGTGCCGATCTCACGCAGCGCGTGCATCTTGTCGCGGCCACGCTCTATCGACGCCAGGGCCCGGGTGAGGAACTGCTCGAAGTTCGCCAGCGCCGTGTCGACGTAGTCGTCGACCTCCTCGCGCAGGCGCTGCGCCTCCGCGCGGGCCTCCGCGATGATCCGGGCGCCCTCGTGCTCCGCGGAGACCGTGATCTCGTTCACCGAGACGAGCCGGGCGTGCTCGGTCTCACCCTCGCTGATGATCCGGTCCGCCTCACGCTTGCCGGCGTCGATGATCTTGTCGCGCTCCTCCAGGAGGGCCACGGCGCGGCGCAGGTCGCCCGGGAGCTCGGAGCGCAGCTCGTCGAGCAGCGCGACCATCTCCGCGCGGTCGAACATGAAGTTCGTCCGCGACATCGGGACGGATCGTGCCTGCTCCACCATGGAGATGATCTCGTCGATGCGGTCGAGCGGATCCACCGGCGCCTCACTCCTGTCAGCTCGCACTCACGCTGAGTGGTGCGATCACGTTACTGCCGAACCCGACGACGAGACCGCGAAGGCCACGCCGTCAGTTTTGCCGCAGCCTCGTCACGAGTCGCTCCCCGACGAAGTCCGGGACGTACGGCGAGGCGTCCCCGCCCCACTTGACCACGTCCTTGACGAGACTGGAAGAGAGGAAGGAATACAGCGGGTTCGTCGGCATGAACAATGTCTCCACGCCGGAGAGTCCGATGTTCATCTGCGCCATCTGCAACTCGTAGTCGAAGTCGCTGACCGCGCGCAGGCCCTTGATGACCACGGCGGCGCCCTGGGCCCGGCAGAAGTCGACGAGCAGCCCGTGGAAGGACTCGACCCGGATGTTGTCGTACGCCGCGGTCGCCTGGCGCAGCATGTCGATGCGCTCCTCCACCGTGAACAGCCCGGTCTTGGAGTGGTTGATCAGCACGCCGACGATGACCTCGTCGAAGAGCCGGCTGGCCCGCCCGACGATGTCGAGGTGGCCGTTGGTGACCGGGTCGAAGGAGCCGGGACAGACCGCTCGTCTCATGATCGGCGACCGTACCAAAGTGTGGTCTCCCCGTAGCGCCGGCTGCGGTCGGCGGTGATGCCGTCCACCCAGTTCAGCGGCGCGCCGCGCACCGCCGTACGGGTGGACCGCTCGAAGGTCACGACCGCGTCCCCGGCGAGCCAGCCGTTGTCCAGCAGCGCGCGCTGCACCTCGTCGATCTCATCGTCACTCACCGCGTACGGCGGGTCGGCGAAGATGACGTCGTACGGACCGCCCTCGGGCGGGGACGCGAGCACCTGCGCCACCTTGCCGGTGATCAGCCGGGCGGAGTCACCGGCGCGCAGCGTGACGATGTTGTCGCGGATGACCCGGGCGGCCTTGGCGTCGGCCTCGACCAGCAGCGCGTACGCCGCCCCGCGGGACAGCGCCTCCAGGCCGATCGCGCCGGAGCCCGCGTACAGGTCGGCGAAGCGGGCGCCTTCGAGGTCGGTCATGGCTTCCAGGGCGCTGAAGTAGGCCTCGCGTACCCGGTCCGACGTGGGCCTGGTCAGCGCGCCGGGCGGCGCGGAGAGGCGGCGGCCACCGTGCGCGCCCGCGATGATCCGGGTCATGCGACCGCCCGCGGCCGGCGCCCCGCGGCGGAGAAGGGGGCAGCCGGATCGACCCCGGCGACACGTTCTAGTAGCACGCTGTGACGCTACGCCACCACAAAGCACCGGCCACTGCGGAGTGAACTTTTCCCCTCCCGAAACGGACGGATCGACACCGATCGCATCCACTTCGGTGCGATCCGTAGAGGGAAGATCACGAATATGTATCAACCCGCTTAGCGAAGCCTGGGACGGTCTTCAGGCTCGTCTCAGTCGCTATGGTCGACCGGCCGCCGACGAAACGCTGTCGGCTCGACGATGCGGGGAGGCGTCGTCGCGGGCCCTCGCGGACGCCCATGACCGCGCGACGGGCCGCCTTCAGCCTGCCCTGCGCCGTACCCCCGGTCCTCTTCACAGGAGTAGGCGTGAACCTGCTTAAGTCCCCGTTCCGGCGCACCACCGCGGTCGTGGCCGGCGCCTTCCTCGGCCTGGCCGGCGCGGTCGCCCTGATCGGCCCGGCCAGCGCCCACGCGCCCGTCATCAAGGGCACGGTCACCTGCGCCGAGGCCAACGGCCAGTGGAAGGTCGACTGGTCCGTCGCGAACGACTTCGGCGTCTGGGCCACGGTGCGCGAGGTGGAGACCTCCAACGCCGCCGCCCCGGACGGCGCGATCAAGATCGGCGAGCGCGTCGCCCCCAACTTCAGCAACCCGCTGGTCGGCACGAGCACCCTCGAGGGCTCGGACGCCACGGCCGGGCTCAAGGTCTCGCTGAAGTGGGACGACGACTTCGTCAGGGACGCGACCGCCACGGTGTCCAAGCCGGAGACCTGCACGGCCCCCGCCCCGCAGCCCAGCGCCTCGACCCCGAGCACCGAGCCGGAGCCGAGCGCGTCGACCCCGAGCGAGCCCGCGCCCAGCGCGTCGACCCCCGAGGAGTCGACCCCGGTCCCCAGCGAGTCCGCCCCGGCCCCCGAGCCCACCCCGAGCTACGGCGAGGCCGAGCCGATCTTCGAGGTCACCTGCGACTCGATGACCGTGGGTCTGGACAACCCCGAGGACGGCGTGGAGATCCCGCTGGTGCTCGAGCCCAACAAGGGTGAGAAGCGGACCCTCGTCATCAAGCCGGGCGAGAAGAAGACCACCACGTTCCAGACCTCCGAGGGCTTCAAGCTGAAGATCTACCTCCAGGGCTACGAGGACCAGTCCGAGACCATCGCCTGGGAGGCCCCCGAGGGCTGCGCGGCCGGTGGTGGCGGCGGTGACGACGAGCCGTCCCTGCCGCTGACCGGTGCCGCCGCGGGCAGCATCGCCGCCGGTGCGGGCGTCCTGCTCGCCGCGGGTGTGGCGCTGTTCTTCTTCGCCCGCCGTCGCAAGGTGAAGTTCACCGCCTGATAGCACCACGCCCGAGGGGCGCGCGGACCGTCACGGTCGGCGCGCCCCTCGCTCGTCCGGGTGACGGTTATTTCGATCGACGACAACACAGCGCATCGACCCTGGTGCCGTCGGTACAGCGATGGTCTCGGATGCGCAACAAGACCCTTAAGCCGTTCTGTGCCTCTTCCCAGATTCCGAGCAATCGCTAAGGTCAGGCGCGCCGACGAAACGCTATCGGCTCGACGACCTGGGGAGGCGTCGTCCCCGGCCCGTCCCTCACCCGACGCCGGTCCTGCCTTCCTGGTCGTGCCCCCTCGGTTACACCGCCCCCAGGAGTACGCGTGAAGTTGAACTCCCCGCTCCGCCGCGCCGCGACTGTCCTCGCCGGCGCGCTCATCGGCCTGGGTGGAGCCGCGGCCGTCACCGCGCCCGCCAGCGCCCACGCCTCGAACGTCAGCGGCACGGCCGTCTGCGACACCGCCACCGGTACGCGGATCGTGACCTGGACGCTCACCAACGACTACCCCACCGACGCCACCGTGGCGGACCTCAAGACCACGCCCACCGAGGTCGAGAAGGCCGCCGAGGGCAACCTCGTCATCCCCAAGTCGGAGCGCCGCAGCAACGGTGAGCTCACCCTCACCCAGAAGGTGACCGGCGACGCGAAGGAAGCCACGATCTCCTTCAAGTCCATCTGGTCCTCCGACGGATTCGTCGACCAGGACAATTCGGCCAAGGTGGACCTGAGCGAGCCGTGCGCCCCCGTCGAGACGCCCTGCGTCGAGGCCGGGCAGGCGAGCTTCCACCACACGTTCGGCGTGAGCGAGAAGGGTTCCACGGCCACCGTGACCCTCGACGACGGCGTCAAGCTGTGCGAGGGCGAGCCGGTCACGCTCGTGTCGTACTTCGCGCCGAAGCCGCAGTTCGCCGTGCCGCAGTACAAGTACGACAGCGACACCGGCTCGATCGACAACGAGCACCGCTCGGTGACGCTGACCGTCGACGTGCCGGACTGCAACACGCAGGTCGACCTGTTCTTCGGCGGCGAGAAGGACATCATCGACGAGATCACCGAGGGCGGCCCCCGCTACGGCGACAAGAAGCTCGGCAGCAACGACGGCCCCGGCGCACGCTCGAAGGGCCCGCAGGGCTGGTACAACGGCGGCGGCAAGGGCTGCCAGACCCCGGCCGTCGAACCACTGTCGCAGTGCGACGGCACCGTCCAGCTCAACCTCAGCAACAACGGCGAGATCAGCCGCTACGCCGTCGACTTCACCATCACCGCCGGCGACTTCTCCAAGACCGTCACCGTCAAGCCCGGCAAGGGCGAGACCGTCACCGTCCCCGCCGGCGCCGGCACCATCACCGTCAGCGCCGACGGCATGGACGACATCACGTACGACTGGAAGGCGCCCGAGGACTGCGCGCTGCCCACCGTGATCGTCGAGAACGACTGTGACACCGTCGCGATCACCGTCGAGAACCCCGAGGGCGTCACCCCGGCGACGGCGAAGATCACGTACGGCGGGAAGTCGGAGACCGTGACCGTGGCGGCCGGCAAGTCGGAGAAGGTCACGTTCGACGCCGGCAAGGCGACGTACGCGACGGTCGAGTTCCCCGGCCTCGACGTCGAGCCGATCAAGGCGACGCTCGAGAAGCTGGACTGCGACAACGGCGGTGGCGCCGGCGGTGGCGACAGCGACGAGCCCGGCCTCCCCGTCACCGGCCCGGTGGCCGGCGGCATCGCGGGCGGCGCGGCCCTCCTGCTGATCGCCGGTGCGGTGCTGTTCGTCACCGCTCGCCGACGCAAGATCCGCTTCACCGCGTAGCAACGGCCGTACCCGATCGACAGGGCGCGCCGACCACCCGGTCGGCGCGCCCTCCCCACCTGCGACCAAGGCGGACCAGTGTCGAAGTCCCTGCTCCACCGCATCGCGGCGGTCGCCGCGGGCACCCTGCTCACCCTGACCGGCACGGCCCTCGCGGCGGGTCCGGCCCTCGCGGCGGGTCCGGCCGTCGCGGCGGGTCCGCAGACGACGGTCACCGGTGAGGCGACCTGCAACCCCGACAAGGGCGAGTGGCTCGTCTCCTGGACCCTGACCAACAGCGGTGACACGTTCGCCCGGGTCGACAAGCTGCGCACCGATCCGTCCCCCGTGCCGGACTTGACCGACGGCTACCTGATCCCGCGCCGCGCCCCGAGCGGCACGATCGGCAAGGTCGTGCTGCACCAGACGCTCCCCGGCGGTACGCCGTCCGCCACGGTCTCCTTCGTCGGCATCTGGGACCACGCCAAGGACACCGACAACCGGGCCACCGTGACCCTGGGCGACTGCAAGCCCGCGGAGACCCCCTGCGTCGAAGCCGCCGACGCGACGTTCCACCACGACTTCACGGTCGGCGACGGCCGGGCGACGGCCACCGTGACGCTGGACGACGGCGTGAAGCTCTGCCACGACGAGCCGGTCACGCTGGTCACGTACTTCGCGCCGAAGCCCGAGTTCTCGGTCCCGCAGTACGCCCACGACCACCAGACCGCGACCCTGGGCAACGACAACCGCTCGGTTGCCCTCTCCGCGGCCCTGCCGGACTGCAACGCCCAGGTCGACCTGTTCTTCGGCGGCGAGAAGGACATCATCGACGAGATCACCGAGGGCGGCCCCCGCTACGGCGACAAGAAGCTCGGCAGCAACGACGGCCCCGGCGCACGCTCGAAGGGCCCGCAGGGCTGGTACAACGGCGGCGGCAAGGGCTGCCAGACCCCGGCCGTCGAACCACTGTCGCAGTGCGACGGCACCGTCCAGCTCAACCTCAGCAACAACGGCGAGATCAGCCGCTACGCCGTCGACTTCACCATCACCGCCGGCGAGTTCACCAAGACCGTCACCGTCAAGCCCGGCAAGGGCGAAACCGTCACCGTCCCCGCCGGCACCGGCACCATCACCGTCAGCGCCGACGGCATGGACGACATCACGTACGACTGGAAGCGGCCGGACGACTGCGAGCCGCCCGCGGTGACCGTGACGAACGACTGCGAGACGGTCACCGTCACGATCACCAACCCGCAGGGCGGCGCCCCGGCGGCTGCCACGGTCACCTACGGCAAGGAGTCTAAACAGGTGACGGTCGCGCCGGGCGCCTCGGAGAAGGTGACGTTCCCGGCCGGCGACGCCCGCGTCGCGACGATCGCGTTCCCCGGCCTCGGCATCGAGCCGATCACCGCCGCGCTCGCCGAAGTGGACTGCGACGGCAGCGGCGACGGGGGCGACACGCCGGGCGACGGCACACCGGGCGGCGACAACGGCGGCACGCCCGGCGGCGACGGCGGCGGTCTTCCCGTCACCGGCGCCGCCGCCGGGGCGATCGCGAGTGGCGCGCTGGCGCTGCTGATCGCCGGTGGGGTGCTGTTCTACCTGGCCCGGCGCCGCCGGGTGACCTTCACTCCCTGAGAAACGCCTTCACTTCTGAGAAACGCCTTCACTTGCTGAGGAACGCCCTCACTTGCTGAGGAACGCCTTCACTTGCTGAGGAACGTCGGCGGGGTGAAGGAGCCGTCGGTCTCCGGGGTCCAGGGATGGACCCCGGAGACGGCCGCGACCGGGATCGGCGCGTACAGGTGCGGGAACTGCATCCCGCCCGGATCCGGTGGGTCGCCGTCCTCCCAGACCACGGGTACGGGCAGCAGCGACTCCTCCAGCACCAGCAGCACCAGATCCGTGCGGCCGCGGGCCAGCAGAGTGGCCGGGATGTGCACCTGCTCCGGGGTGGAGCAGTGGATGAAGCCCTGGGTGGCCAGCGAATCCGCGCGGTAGACGCCGGTCGCCTGGGCAGCGTCCCAGTCGGCGCGCGGGCAGAAGTGCAGGATCATCCCTTCTCCAGGTATTCCGCTCGTTCCTCGTCCACCAGCGCCGCCACGGAGGCCGCCAGCGCCGGGTGCCGCTCCAGCGCCGGGTCGTCCCGGACCAGGTCGGCGGCCTCGGCCCGGGCCTCGGTGATGAGCTTGCTGTCCCGCAGCAACGAGAGCAGCCGCAGGTGGCTGTGCTTGCCGGACTGCGACGCGCCCAGCACGTCGCCCTCGCGGCGCTGCTCCAGGTCGAGCTCGGCCAGCTTGAAGCCGTCCGTCGTGGACGCCACCGCGTCGAGACGGTCGCGGGCGGGTGTGCCCTCCATCGCCTCGGTGACCAGCAGGCAGATGCCCGGCGCCGAGCCCCGGCCCACCCGGCCGCGCAGCTGGTGCAGCTGGGAGACGCCGAACCGATCCGCATCCATGATGATCATGACGGTGGAGTTGGGCACGTCCACGCCGACCTCGATGACCGTGGTCGCCACCAGCACGTCCAGATCACCGGCGGCGAAGCTGCGCATCACCGCGTCCTTCTCGTCGGCCGGCAGCCGCCCGTGCAGGATCCCGATCCGCAGCCCGCGCAAGGGGCCTTCCTCCAGAATCGGGGCCACGTCCAGAACGGCCAGCGGCGGGCGCCGGCTGGATTCATTGTCGCCGGGTGGCTCGCCGTCGTCCTCCGCGCCCGCCGCGTCGCCGATGCGCGGGCACACCACGTACGCCTGGTGTCCGGCCTTGACCTCTTCCTTCACCCGTTGCCACGCGCGCTCGAGGAACGCCGGGCGCTCCGGGGGCACCACGTGCGACGCGATCGGCGACCGGCCGCGCGGCAGCTGGGAGAGGGTGGAGGTCTCGAGGTCGCCGTACACCGTCATCGCGACCGTCCGCGGGATCGGCGTCGCGGTCATGACGAGCACGTGCGGCGGCCGGGCGGCCTTGGCGCGCAACGCGTCCCGCTGCTCCACCCCGAACCGGTGCTGCTCGTCCACGACCACCAGGCCGAGATCGTGGAAGTCGACACCCTCGTACAGCAGGGCGTGCGTGCCGACAACGATCCCGGCACTGCCGTCCGCGACCTTGGCGAGCGCCGCCCGCCGCGCCGCCGCGCCGAGCGAGCCGGTGACGAGCGTCAGCTGCGTACCGTCCGGATCCCCGTCGATCTCCCCGGCCCGGCCCAGCGCACCCAGCTGGGCACTGATGCTGCGATGGTGCTGGGTGGCCAGCACCTCGGTCGGGGCGAGCAGCGCCGCCTGGCCACCCGCATCGACCACCTGCAGCATCGCCCGCACGGCGACGAGGGTCTTGCCGGAACCGACCTCGCCCTGCAGCAGCCGGTGCATCGGATGCGGCCGCGCCAGGTCCGCGGCGATCTCCTCGCCGACCCGCGCCTGGCCCTCGGTCAGCTCGTACGGCAGGGCCGCGTCGAACGCGGCCAGGATCCCGTCCTCCCGGCGGGGTCGCGACCGTCCGGGCGCGGCGGCCGCGCGGGCCTTGCGCTGCACGAGCGTCAGCTGTACGGCGAAAGCCTCGTCCCACTTCAACCGGTGCTTCGCGCGGAACAGGTCCTCCTTGGAGCTCGGCCGGTGGATCTCACGCAGGGCCGTGCCGATGCCCACGAGGTTGCGGTTGGCGCGCACGGTCCCGGGCAACGGATCGTCCGGCGGCTGGAAGGTGTCGAGCACGGTCCGTACGCACTTCGCGATCGTCCACGTCGGCACGGCGGCGGCCGCGGGATAGACGGGGATCAGCGCGCCCGCGAACTCCTCGATCTCCTCGGCCGCCTCGTCCTGCGTCGCGTCAGCGCGCAGCAACTGGTACGCGGGCCCGTTGAGCTGGCGCTTGCCCCGGAAGTCGGTGACCTTGCCCGCGAACAGCCCCCACCGGCCCGTACGCAGCTCCCGCTCCCGCCACGCCTGGTTGAAGAACGTGCAGGTCAGCGTCGCGCCGGAGCCGTCGCCGATGGTGATCTCCAGCATGGTGCCGCGGCGCTGGCGCATCGGGCGTACGGTCGTGCTCTTCACCTGGGCGAGCAGGGTGACCTGCTCCCCGACCTCGAGCGCGCGCAGATCGGTGTGCTCGCCGCGCTCGTCGTAACGGCGCGGGAAGTGGTAGATCAGATCCCCGGCGGTGTGCAGATCGAGGTGCGTGGCGAGCGCCTTCGCGGTCCGCTCCCCCAGCACCTTCCGCAGCGGCGTGGTGGTCGTCGTCGCGATGGTCGTGTCGGTCATTCCACTCCTACCAGGAGGTGGTATCGGGGCTGGCCACCGGCGAAACACTGCACCTCGACGAACGGCCACGCGCGGGCGATGTGGGCCCGCAGCACATCCTCCAGGCCGGGCGGGGCGTCGGCGCCCAGGACCAGCGAGACCAGCTCACCGCCGCCGCCCAGCATGCGGTCGAGCAGCCGGCGGGAGACCTCGGCCAGGTCGTCGCCGGCCATGCCGGCCTCCCCGACCGCGCCCACGTCCCCGGCCGTCCCGGCCTCGACCGTGACCGCGTCCCGGGCCGGGGACACGGCCGCCGGGGACGACGCTTCGCCGGCCGGGGTGACGATGACGTGGACCTCGCCGTCGACCAGGCCGAGCAGGTCACCGGGGCGGCAGCGGCCGGCGACGGTGAGCGCCTCCCGGGCGGCCGTGGTCACCTCGCCGTAGCGACACGCGCCGGCGGCCTCGGCCATGGCGATCACGTCGTCGTCGAACCGGCGGCCCGGATCCCGCACGGCCAGCGCGGCGAGCGCCTGCACCGGCGACCGGGTGGGCACCACGCTGACCCGTACGCCCTGGCCGGCCGCCTCGCGCGCGGCGGACACGGCGACGGCGTGGGTGTTCGCGTCGTTGGGCAGCAGCACGACCCGCCGGGCCCGGGTCGCGGCGATGGCGGCGAGCATCTCGGCGGTGGACGGGTTCCGGTCCACGACGACGGCGCCCTCGTCGGCGAAGAGCGAGGTCAGCCCGTCACCGGCCGCCACGACGACGGCGCCGTGCAGGGGCTCCTCCGCGGCCGGATCCGCGGCCGGCTGCGGGACCGCCGGGACCACGACGTCGGATTCCGGAGGGGTGACGTGATCGTGGCGGTGGTCCTCCAGCCGCGTCACGGAGATCCGGTACGGCCGCCCCGCCGCCAGCCCGGCCTCGATCGCCGCGCCGATGTCGTGGACGTCGACGTGCACGTGGACGTTCCAGGTCGGCGGCTCGCCGTCGCCCGTGCCCACCACCACGAGCGAGTCGCCCAGCCCTTCGAGGGCGCCACGGAGCCGGTCCACCGCCGCAGCGCCGGCATCCAGCAGGTACTGCACCTCGTACCCGTGGTCGGCGGGTTGCGACGCGGCCGCGGGGGCCGCACCGGCCGCGGAAGGGGACTCCCATTCGGGGTTGCTGAGCGCCTCCACCAGGGCGTCGAGCAGGACGACCAGCCCCCGGCCACCGGCGTCGACGACCCCGGCGCGGGCCAGGACCGGCAGCTGCTGAGGGGTACGGGCCAGCGCCTCGGCCGCCGAGCGCGCGGCAGCCCGGGCCACCGTGATCAGGTCGTCGGACTTGATCCGGCCCGCTCCCTCGGCCGCGGCGGCCACCACGGAGAGAACCGTGCCCTCGACGGGACGGGCAACGGCGGCGTACGCGGCCTCGCTCGCCGTGCGGAGCGCGCGGGCCAGATCGGCACCGCGGGCGGAGGCCGTCGTGGCGAAGGTGTCGGCCATGCCGCGCAGGATCTGCGAGACGATGACGCCGGAGTTGCCGCGGGCGCCGAGGAGGGCCCCTCGGGCCATTCGACGCATCACCCGTCCCAGCAGCGTCCGCGCGTCCTTCACGCCGCTGCCGGTGCCGGCCTCGGCGTTGCTGCCCGCGCTGGTCTCGGCGCGACTGCCGGCGCCGGCCTCGGCGCTGCTCACCGCGCCGGCCTCGGTGGGGTTGTCCGGGGTTTCCACGGCCGTCGGCGGCGGGTCCGCGGGTGTCGCCCGCCCGTTGCCGCAGCTGTCCGCTCCGGCCGCGGAGGCCGGCGTGGGGTCCGTCAGGCTCGGCGCGCCGCCGGTCAGGTCGGCGCGCGACAGGTAGGCCTCGACTGCCTCGTGCGCCGATGTGAGCGTGAGGACGAGGTTCGTGCCCGTGTCGCCGTCGGGCACCGGGTAGACGTTCAGCTCGTCGATCTCGTGCTGGTGCGCGCGCAGGGCCGCGAGCCCAGCGCCGCACCAGCGGCGCACCGCGGCGGCGTCGAGGGTCTCCAGCACGCGAAAAGCGTACTAACCGCCTCCGACATTCGCCGGGTCCCTCGGCGGCCTCCGGGGCGATTGGCTGTCCGGCGGCGGCATCGGGTAACCTGGCCAGGTTGCCCGGGCGCAGTCTGCCCGTGGCATGAATCTCCGAGGCACCCTCAGTTCGCAGCCGGGCTTCGTCAAGTCCGCCCGGCGTATCAATCCCAGGAGTACCCCGTGGCTAGCGTGTGCGACGTCTGTGGCAAGGGACCGGGCTTCGGCCACAACGTGTCCCACTCGCACCGGCGGACCAACCGCCGCTGGAACCCGAACATCCAGTCGGTGCGCACCCCGGCCGGTGGCGGCAACACCAAGAAGCTGAAGGTCTGCACCTCGTGCATCAAGGCCGGCAAGGTCGTCCGCGCCTGACGCGCGGGCGCCGGGCTGATCGCCGCGCCGGAGAACAGCACTTCCCGTAGCCGCCGGGTCCCCGTGACCCGGCGGCTACGCGTGTCTGCCGGGTCCCCGTGACCCGGCGGCTACGCGTGTCTGCCGGCCCCCCGTGACCCGGCAGGCACGCGTGTCTGCCGGCCCCCCGTGACCCGGCAGGCACGCGTGTCTGCCGGAAGAAGCGGCCGCTTACAGCGTCCGGGCGTACGACAGCACTCCCGGCTCACCCTTGTAGTAGCCGAAGTCCTCGATCCGCTCATAGCCGTACTTCTCGTACAGGGCGATCGCTTCGGGCTGCTTGTCGCCGGTCTCCAGAATCACCCGTTTGCGTCCCCGCTGCCGGGCCGACTCCTCGATCGCGGCCAGCACCTGGCGGGCCACGCCGCGGCCCCGGGAGTCCGCGATCGTGAACATGCGCTTGAGCTCGGCGTCGTCTCCGTGGGTACGCCAGCCCGCGCAGCCGAGCAGCCGGCCCGTCTCGTCCTCCGCCACGAGGAACGCGCCGTCCGGCGGGGCGAAGTCGGACGGGGTGACCGGGGTGTCGTCGCCGCTGCCGCCGTACCGTGCGCTGAGCTCGGCCATCGCGGCCGCGATGAGGCGCTGCACCGCGGGGTCGCCGAAGCCGGCCTCGCGGATCTTGATCTTCTCCACCCCGCCACGCTAACGACCACCGCCGCGCCCGGCGGAAGCGGTCCCAAGCGGCCCACCCAGCTGCCGCCCGCCGGCCACGAGAAACCGGATCACAGCCGGCGGCCGTTGAGATGCAAGAGAGCACCCCTGGAACGCGACCGGAAGACCGTCAGCGGAAGTGGTCCCAGCCGGTGCCGCCCTGCCACGGCTTGCGGTCCACCGTCACCCCGGTGCCCTCGTGCACGCTGCCGATGACGCGCCAGGCCGGCGGCAGGCTCGCCGCGGACGGGAAGGTCGCGGCCAGGGCGTGGTCGTCGCCGCCGGCGAGGAGCCACACGTACGGGTCGACGCCGAGCGCCGACGCCGCGTCACGCATCTGGGCGGGGACCTCGAACGCGTCGCGGCGGATGTCGATGCCCACCACGCTCGCCGCGGCCACGTGGCCCAGATCCTGCAGCAGGCCGTCGGACACGTCGATCATCGAGGTCGCTCCGGCCGCCGCGGCCGCCGGGCCCTCCGCGTACGGGACGGCCGGCTTGCGGTACGCCTCGACGAGCACCTTCGGCGTGCGGAATCCGCGCGACAGCACGGTGTAGCCCGCCGCGGCGAAGCCCGTACGGCCGGCGAGCGCGACCACGTCTCCCGGCTGGGCCCCGCTGCGCACCACCGGGGCACGCCCGCCCAGATCGCCCAGCGCCGTGACCGCGATGGTCAAGGTGGGGCTCGACGACATGTCTCCGCCCACCACCGTGGCGCCCGTGCGTGCCGCCTCCTCCGAGAGCCCTTCGGCCAGTTCCTCGGCCCAGGTGACGTCCAGATCCGACGGTACGCACAGCGCCACCAGCAACGCGGTCGGCGTCGCGCCCATCGCCGCGATGTCCGCGAGGTTGGCGGCTGCCGCACGGCGGCCCACGTCACCGGCGCTGGACCAGTCGCGGCGGAAATGCCGGCCCTCCACGAGGACGTCCGTCGACGCCACGATCCGCTTGTCGGGCGCGGCCACCACCGCGGCGTCGTCGCCCGGGCCGAGCAGGCTCGCCGGGCCGCTCCCGAGCCGCGCGACGATCCGGGCGATCAGCCCGAACTCCCCCGTCTCCGCGATGCTCACGTCCACCGTCCCCCTCGTTCCCCTCGGATCCCGCCGAGCCACCCTGTGGTCGTCCCGCAGCCAGCCGGGCTGCGCGCCAGGCCCGCAGCCGCCGGGGCCGCGCAGCCGGCCCGCAGCCACCCGGGCCGCGCGACCGGCACGGCCGGCCCGCAGCCACCCGGCCGCGCGCCGGGCACACGGCCGGCGGAACGCGCACCCGATTTGTGGGTGCGCGCGCTCAGCATGCCGCGAGGAGCGCGCTCCGTACTGTAGTTTCACGTTCGGGTCACCGGCGCGCGGCGGACAGGAGACGGATTGTGGTTCAGGCGTACATCCTCATCCAGACCGAGGTAGGCAAGGCCCGGGACGTGGCCGCGGCCATCGGCAAGATCCCCGGCGTGGTCCGGTGCGACGCGGTGACCGGGCCGTACGACGTGGTCGTGCTCGCCGAGGGGCACAGCGTCGACGAGCTCGGGCGGATGATTGTGAGCAAAATCCAGTACGTGCCGGGCATCACCCGGACCGTCACGTGCTCCGTGGTAAATCTCTGACATGGTCGATGTGGAGACCCGCCCGGGCAAGCAGCCCCCCGCCAAGGATCCGGTGACGCGCAGCGCGGCCCTGTGGGCGACTGTCGTGGCCGTACCGGTGGCTCTGCTTGTCGGGTGGGGAATCTTCACGCAGATCGCGCCGGATGAACCGAAGGCGCAGCCCGCGGTGACGCAGCCCGCGGTCGTGCCGAGCGCGCCCGTGCAGATGGCGGCGCCGAAGCTGGGTGAGCGACCGGCGTCGGTCTGCCTCGCGGTGACGTCTCAGCTGCCCGTGAAGGTGCGGGATCTGGCCGCGCGCAAGGTGAGCGCCGGCCCGGAGCAGAACGCCGCCTACGGCGAGCCACCCATCACGGTCGCGTGCGGGGTCGCCCGGCCGGTGATGTGCAAGTCGCTCGACGAGACCGGCTCGGGCTGCGTGCCGCTGGACACGGAGCTGCTCAACATGAACCGGGTCTGCTGGTACGCCGACCCGAAGGCCGACGCCACCACGTTCACCACGATGGACCGTGAGGTGCCGGTGCAGGTCACGATCCCCAAGCAGTACGAGCAGCCGGCCCAGTGGGCGAACGAGTTCTCCGACGTCGTGGTGGAGACCGACAAGTCCGTGACCGAAGGCGTCCCGTCCGGCTGCGTGTGACGGGCCGGCCCTTCGAAGCAGCGGGCCGGCCCTGCAAAGGCCAGCGATCAGTGCAGGCCGGTGCCGCGGCGCAGCGCCGTACGGATCAGGCGGTCCACGACCTTCGGGTAGTCCAGGCCCGTGGCGGCCCACATCAGCGGGAACATCGACGTCGGCGTGAAGCCCGGCATCGTGTTGATCTCGTTGAGCAGGATCTCGTCGTCGGCGGTCACGAAGAAGTCCACACGGGCCAGTCCGGCGCAGTCGAGCGCCGTGAAGGTGCGGGCCGCGTACTCCTGGATCCGGCGGGTGACGTCCGGCTTGAGGTCGGCGGGGATCTGGTACGGCGTCCCGTCGCCCAGGTACTTCGCGTCGAAGTCGTAGAACTCGTCGTCGGCCGTGGTGACGAGGATCTCGGCGAGCAGGGAGGCCTCGGGCGCGCCGCCGGCCTCGCCCTCCAGCACGCCGCACTCCACCTCGCGGCCCACGATCGCCGCCTCGACGAGCACCTTGGGGTCGATCTGCCGGGCCTTGGCCACCGCCTCGTCCAGGTCCGCCCAGTCGGTGACCTTGCTGATGCCGTACGACGAGCCGGCCCGCGACGGCTTCACGAAGACGGGGAGGCCGAGCCGCTCCTTGTCCGCCTCGGACAGCGAGTGGCCGGCGCGCAGGACCGCGTACGGCCCCACGGGGATGCCTTCGGCGGCGGCGAGCTTCTTGGTGAACTCCTTGTCCATGCCGGCCGCCGAGGCGAAGACGTTCGCGCCCACGTACGGGATGCCGGCCATCTCGAGCATGCCCTGGATCGTGCCGTCCTCGCCGTACGCCCCGTGCAGGGCGGGGAAGACCACGTCGACACCGGCGAGGACCGCGACGCCGCCGGCGGGCTCCACCACCATCAGCCCGGACGACGTGGGGTCGGCGGGCAGCACGACCGCCTTGCCGGACTCGGCGGTGATCTCCGGCAGCCGGTCCCCCTCGATGGCGAGCCGGCCCGGGTCGTCGCCGGCGAGCACCCAGGAGCCCTCGCGGGTGATGCCGACCGGCACGACCTCGTACTCGTCGGGGTCGAGGGCGGCCAGGATGCTGCCCGCGCTCACGCACGAGATGGCGTGCTCGGTGCTGCGGCCACCGAACACGATCGCCACACGGGTTTTGCGAGGGGTCGTCATGACATGGCCTCTCGTTGCCGGGGATCGCTGGGCCGCCCGCCGCGCGGAGCCGGGCTGCGGGCATGCCGGAGGTGACCCTACTCTGCGTGAACCACAATCTGGAGTCGGCGGGCAGCGGACCGGCGTATGGAGACGGGGAGTCGATGAGACCAGCACTGCACGTGATCGCCTGGCACGGTCCCGGGCGGCTGGCGACCATGGCGCACGGCCGCGGCGGGGCTCGGCTGGCGCAGGAGATGGCCGGTCTGGCCGCCGCCGGCGTGGACGTGATCGTGTCGGCGCTCACCCCGGCCGAGGAGGAACGCCTCGGCCGCACGGGCGTCGCGGAGGCCGCTGCAGCCGCGGGCATCCAGCATGTGTCGTTCCCGATCCCGGACCGCGGGGTGCCGGACGACGTCGTGGAGCTGGGCGTACGGCTGGCAGCCCACGTCCGGGCGGGCCGTTTCGTGGTGACCCAGTGCTTCGCGGGCATCGGCCGGTCGACGCTGCTGGCCTGCGTGACGCTGGTGATGCTCGGCGTGGGCCCGGAACGCGCCCTGCGCCTGGTGACCGAGGCCCGCGGCCTGCCGGTGCCGGACACCGAGGCCCAGCGCGCCTGGCTCCACGACTTCGCCATCGCCCACGGCGGCTTTGCGAGCAGCACCCAGCCGCGTTGAAGGCGATGCACGACGGCCGGCTCCCCCCGTGGCAGCCGACCGTCGTGGTCCTCCCGTCTCAGCCCATCGGCGCCGAGCGGATCGCCACGTGCCGCAGCTCGCGGTGGTACAGCACCACGCCGAGAACCGTCACCAGCAAGCACACCGCCAGCGCGGCGCTGTACGGCAGGAAGCGCGTCAGCACCTCCCCGTTGTCACCGAGCCCGAGCAGCCCTTCGGAGGCGGCCACCGGCACCAGCGCGGGGACGAGCAGGGGCAGGCCGCCCCACGCGCCGAAGCGGTAGAAGCCCGCACTCGCGGCGGCGCCCGCGACGAGGTAGGCGAGGCAGCTCGGCAGGATGTGCCCGAACTCGCTGACGGCCACGCCGGGCGACCACTGCGGATAGTCCGTGGGCACCCCGTCCGCACCGCCGCGCAGCGCGTACTCGAAGCCGTGCCCGACCGGCACGAACAGCGCGAAGGCGACGGCCAGGAGTACGCCGAAGAGCAGCCCGCCGGCGATGAAGTCGCGCCGGGTGATGCCGGCCGCCACGAACTGCCGCAGGTTGACGGCGACGAGGGTGACGCCGACGACGCCCAGCCAGTACTTGACGGCGGATCCGGCGACGAACATCCACAGGCTGAACGGCTGCTCGGCGAACCGCCCGACCACCGCGTCGATGACGGTCACGCCGACGACGAGGAAGCCGGCGAACCACAGCAGCGTCGGCCGGTACATGCGGAGAAGTGTGGTGAGCACAGTGGTCATCGGACCGCCTCCGGGGTGCGCTCTGCCGAGGTGAGGTGGATGAAGAGGTCCTGGATGCCGACCGGCTCCAGGGTCAGCCCGGCGCTGCCGGCCCGCCGCTGCTCGTCGTCGTCGAGCCCGCCGTAGAGGGTCGCCTGGCGGACGCCGCCGAGGCTCTGCCGGGCGAGCACCGTACGGCCGGACACGAACGTCTCCACCGCCTCGGCCGGACCGGTCACGGCGACGCCGCGGGACCGGAAGGTGTCGGTGTCCTCCTGCACGATCAGGCGGCCGCGGTCGAGGATCAGCACCTGCTCGAAGAGGTCCGCGACCTCCTGGATGAGGTGGGTGGAGAGGATGACCGTGCGCGGGTGGGCGAGGTAGTCGGCGAGCAGCTCACGCTGGAAGACGCTGCGTGCGACGGCGTCCATGCCCAGATAGGCCTCGTCGAGGATGGTCAGCGGGGCCCGGGTGGCGAGGCCGATGACGACGCCGAGCGACGACCGCTGCCCCCGCGACAGTGCCGAGACCCGCTTGCGGCGGTCGAGGCCGAACGCGTCGGCCAGGTGGTCGGCGTACCCGGCGTCCCAGCGGGGCCGCAGCCGCGCGTGGAAGGCGAGGACCTTGCCGACGCGGTCGGCCTGCGCGAAGTCCGGGACGTCGCGGACGAACACGGTGTCCCGCATGGCCCGCGCGTTCTCGAACGGCTCCACGCCGTCCACGGTCACCGACCCGCCGCTGGCCGCCCGGTACGCCGCGAGCACGCTGAGCAGGCTGGTCTTGCCGGACCCGTTGCGTCCCAGCAGCCCGTAGATCTTGCCGGGCGCCAGATCCGTGGTGATGCCGTCGACGGCGACCGTGTCGCCGTAGCGGACGGTCAGCTCGCGCAGCGAGATCATCGGGCACCACCGTCGATGTGCCGCTTGATCTCGTCGACGGAGACGCCGATCATCCGGGCCTCGGCGAGCATGGGGTCGACGACGTCGGCGAAGAAGCGCTCGCGCCGCCGGGTGCGCAGCTTGTCCCGCGCGTCCGGGGTGACGAACATGCCGATGCCGCGCTTCTTGTAGAGCACTCCCTCGTCGACCAGCTGGGCGAAGCCCTTGGCCGCCGTGGCCGGGTTGATCTGGTAGAACGCCGCGTACTGGTTGGTGGACATGACCTGGTCGTCCTCCTTCAGCGTCCCGCTGAGGACCTCGTCCTTGATCCGGTTGGCGATCTGCAGATAGATGGGGCTGCGGTCGTCGAACACCACGGCCTCCTTAGTTCTGCGGTTCATTACTGATGTAATGAACCATAGAACCACGACGGCCATGAACGCAAGGCGCGTTTTCCTAGGCGGCGGCGAACGACTGCGGCAGCACGCCGTCGTCCCACAACCGGTCGAGGTGGGCGAGGAAGCCGACGAGGCTGCGTTCCAGCTCTCGCCGCTGCGCGGCATCGAGCACCGCCAGCGGGTCCGAGAACACCAGGCCCTCGGGATGCTTCGCCCGGGTACCCACGAACTTCCGGCAGGACGTGCACCAGACGTAGGACACCAGGGTCGGCCTGCGTGCGTTCTCCGGAGCATTCACGTACGCGCGCACGCTGCGACAACCGCAGGCCGGGCAGTCCCGTTCCCCCGGAGCGGCGAAGAAGCTCTCACCCTGCGCCAGCGCGGTCACCTCGGCGCCGCTGAAACTGCTCCACTCCGTCACAGCGTCAACTCTTGTCGAGAGCGGCGGTCAGGTCGTCGATCAGATCCGGCGTGTCCTCGATGCCGCAGGAGAGCCGTACGAAGCCGGGGGCGGTGTCGTCACCCCACTGCGCGCGCCGGTCGGCCGTGGTGTGCAGCCCGCCGAAGGACGTGGCAGCGAAGACGAGCTCCGAGGCCTGCAGGAACCGGGCGACCCGTTCGGCGCTGCCGAGGTCGAACGAGACGATGCCGGGGATGCGGCGCATCTGGCGCGAGGCGATCTCGTACGACGGGTCGGTCCCGAGACCCGGCCAGCGCACGCCGGTCACGTCGGAACGCCCGCTGAGCAGGTCGGCCACCGCGGCGGCGTTGGCGGTCTGCCGGGCCAGCCGCAGATCCAGCGTGGCCAGCGAGCGGTGCGCGAGCCAGCAGTCGAACGCGCCCGGGGTGCCGCCGGTCTGCGCGCGCCACGTCGTGACCCGGGCCAGCAGGTCCTCGTCGCCGGTCGCCACGTACCCGAGCAGCACGTCGGAGTGCCCGGTCAGCGCCTTGGTCCCGGAGGCGACCACCAGGTCGGCGCCGAGCTCCAGCGGCCGCTGCCCGAGCGGCGTCGACGTGGTGTTGTCCACCGCCACCAGCGCCCCGGCGGCGTGCGCCGCGGCCGAGACGACCCGCAGGTCGCAGACGTCCAGGCCGGGGTTGGCCGGGGTCTCCAGCAGCACCAGGCGTACGCCCTCGAACGACGGGTACGGCCCCGCGGTGGGCACGAGCACCGTGCTCACCCCGAGGTCGCGCAGCGTCCCCTCGGCGAAGGCGCGGACGGTGAAGTACCCGTCGGAGGGCAGCGCCACGGTGTCACCCGAGCGCAGCACCGACAGCAGCAAGGCGGTGACGGCGGCCTGCCCGGTGGCGAACGCCCGGACCCGGCCGCCCTCCAGCTCGCCGATCGCGGCCTCGAGCGCGCGCCGGGTCGGGTTGTCGGGGCGGCCGTACCCGTTCTCGCCCGGACCGGTGACCGGATCGAGGTGGTACGGCGCGGCGAACACCGGGCCCGGCAGGAACGGCTCCCCCGGCACCGGCTCCGGCAGCCCGGCATGGACGACCAGCGTGCCGTCCCCCTTGTCGCTCACGCTGTGCCCCATGGTCGCGCCTCCTGGCCCTCACCGTCGCGGCCCCGCACCGCCGCACGGAGGCGGCGTTCGGTGCAGTCCGTCACTCCGGCTTCATCTCCCTGCCCATCAGCAGCTTCACGGCGACGCGGGGATCCACGCCTTCGTGGCAGACCCGCTCGACCTGCTCGGTGATCGGCATCTCGACGCCGTGCGCGCGGGCGAGGTCGCGGATCGCCAGGCAGCTCTTCACGCCCTCGGCGGTCTGCTTCGCCGCGGCCTGCGCCGCCTCGAGCGACTCGCCGCGGCCGAGGTGCTCGCCGAAGGTCCGGTTGCGTGACAGCGGCGACGAGCACGTCGCCACGAGGTCGCCCAGGCCCGCGAGGCCCGCGAACGTCATCGGGTCCGCGCCGAGCGCCACCCCGAGCCGGGCGGTCTCGGCCAGCCCCCGGGTGATCAGCGACGCCTTGGTGTTGTCGCCCATCCCCATCGCGTGGGCCATCCCGTACGCGAGCGCGATGACGTTCTTGACCGCCCCGCCCAGCTCGCAGCCGATGACGTCGTCGCTCGTGTACGGCCGGATGTACGGCAGCGCGATGGCCTGCTGCACGAGCTGTGCCCGGGCCGGGTCGGTGCCGGCCACCACCGTCGCCGCGGGCTGCTCGGCGGCGATCTCCGGGGCCAGGTTGGGCCCGGAGACCACCACGACGCGGTCCGGGTCGACCTGCGCGGTCTCGACGATGACCTGGCTCATCCGCTTGGTGGTGCCCAGCTCGATGCCCTTCATCAGGGAGACGAGCGTGCAGTCGGCGGGCAGGTGCCCCGCCCAGTCGGCGAGGTTGCCACGAAGGGTCTGCGAGGGCACGGCGAGGAACACGAGCTCGGCGCCGGAAAGTGCCTGGCCGAGGTCGCTGGTGGCGGTGACCAGGGACGGCAGCTTGACGCCGGGCAGCGAGGACTCGTTCGTGTGCTGCTCGCGGATGGCGGCGGCGACGGAATCGCGTCGCGCCCACATGGTCACGTCCGAACCGGCCTCGGCGAGAATCTTGGCGAACGCCGTGCCCCAGGCGCCGGCGCCCAGCACCGCGGCGCGCCTCATGCCGACGCCCCGGCCGGGCCGGAGGGGCGCCGCGCGGGGGCCTGGTAGAGCTCCGGCGGCGGCGCCTCGCCGCGCAACTCGGCGAGCAGGTCACGGCCGGCGAGCTGGATCGCCTCGGTCATCTGGTCGAGCACCGCCCGGGTCGGCGCCTCGCCCCGCCAGCGGCTCAGGTCGACCGGCTTGCCGGCCACCACGCTCACCGGCCGGCGGGGCTTCAGCGAGATCTTGTTGGTCCGTACGTCGTGCACCTGCTGCGCGCCCCAGGTCGCCATCGGGATCACCGGCGCGCCGGTGACCAGGGCGAGCCGGGCGGCGCCGGTCTTGCCCCGCATCGGCCACAGGTCGGGGTCCCGGGTCGTCGTGCCCTCCGGGTAGATGATCACGACACCGCCCTGCCGGATCGCCTCGATGAGCGAGTCGAGGGACTTCACCGCCTCCACACTGCCGCGTTCGACCGGGATCTGCTGGGTCTTGCGCAGCATGAGCCCGATGAACGGCACCTTCCAGACGCTGGCCTTGCCGAGGAAGCGCGGCCACCGGCCGGACGCGTACACGTAGTGCGCCACGACGAGCGGGTCGAACTGCGAGATGTGGTTCGGCGTGATGATGAAGCCGCCGCCGGGCGGCAGATTCTCCATGCCGGACCAGCTGCGCCGGGTCCACACCCACATCGGCGGCAGCACCAGCATGACCGCCAGCCGCCGCCAGAACCCGAGCCGCCTGCGCTGCGCCACGGTATCCCCTCCGTCCCCCACACCCTGGGACGAAATCATGCCTGCTCGCGGTCGCCGTAGCCAGGCCGGGTCGCCGTGACGCGGGCGGCGGTCCCGGCGGTGGCAGGATTGTCGGCGTGTCAGGAGCGGACTGGACGGCGGTCATTCCCGTCAAGCGCCTCGTCGCGGCCAAGAGCCGGCTGCGCGGCGCCGTGCCCGACGCCCGGCACGAGGAGCTCGCCCTGGCCATGGTCCGGGACACGGTGACCGCGGTCGGCGCCTGCGACCGGGTGGCCGAGGTGCTGGTGGTCACGGACGACGCCGAGGTGGCCGCGGCGGTCGCCACGCTCGGCGCCCGGGTCACACCCGACCGTCCCCGGGCCGGGCTCAACGAGGCCATGCGGCACGGCGCCGACTCCGTCGCGGGTCTCGGCCGGGCACGTGCGGTGCTGACGGGAGACCTGCCGGCGCTGCGGCCGTACGAGCTGGGCGCCGCGCTGCTGAGCGCAGGCACCGGCCGCAGCATCGTGGTGGACGCCGCCGGGACGGGCACGGTGCTGCTGACGGCCGGCCCGGGCACCGCCCTGGACCCCCGTTTCGGCGTGGGGTCGGCGGCCGCGCACGCCGCCTCCGGCGCCCGGGTGCTGGCCGGGGACTGGCCCGGACTGCGCCAGGACGTGGACACCGCCGCGGATCTGCACGCGGTGCTGGGGCTCGGCGCCGGCGAGCACACCTGCGCCCTGCTGCGCGACCTCGGGCTCACCGCCGGGCATGATTGCCGCGTGCCGGCCGGCCCGCCACGGTAGCGTGCACGGCATGCAGGGCACGGTCGCGACCTTCGATCCCCGTACGCACACCGGCACGCTGCTGCTGGACGACGGCAGCGAGGTGGCGTTCCCGGCCGCCGCGTTCCGGGCCTCCGGACTGCGGCTGCTGCGCCTGGGTCAGCGGGTCACGATCGAGGCCGACGCCGCCGGCGATGTGATCAAGGTCCAAGTTCCCGGAATCTCCTGAGTCTTGTTCATTTCCCGTTAACCCCGGACGGGCAATGATGGAGCGATGACCACCCCGCCCCGGACACCAGAGACCGCCGCGCCTGCGAACGCCCTCCGGCGCCGCGGTCCCAACGGGCGGTTCCTCCGGCGCGAGGACCCATCCGGCACCGCCGGGGTGGCGCACGCCGACCCGACCGCCATCGAGCCGACGGAGCCCGCCTTGCCCAGCCGTACCCCTGCCGTGTCCCGGACCGAGACGATGCCGCCGGAGACCGGCGCGGACGACCCGGACGCCCGGCCCGAGCTGCCCGAGGACCGCTTCCTCAACCGGGAGCTGTCCTGGCTCGACTTCAACGCCCGCGTGCTGGCCCTCGCCGAGGACCCCGGGACGCCGCTGCTGGAACGGGCCAAGTTCCTGGCCATCTTCGCCAGCAACCTCGACGAGTTCTACATGGTGCGCGTCGCCGGGCTGAAGCGGCGTCTCAAGGCCGGCCTGCCGATGCGCGGCGGCGACCGCAGCTCGCTGCGCAACCAGCTGGCGATGATCACCGAGCGGGCCGCCGATCTGGTCACCCGGCACGCCGCCTGCTTCGCCGAGGAGGTACGCCCCAAGCTGCAGGCCGAGGGCATCGAGCTGGTCAGCTGGGCCGAGCTGGACGCGCCCGAGCGGGAGCGGCTGCGGACGTACTTCCGCGAGCAGGTCTTCCCCGTTCTGACGCCGCTGGCCGTGGACCCCGCGCACCCGTTCCCGTACATCTCCAGCCGTTCGCTGAATCTCGCGGTGGTGCTGCGCGACCCCGCCGACAAGAGCGGTGAGCTGTTCGCCCGGATCAAGGTGCCCAACAACGTGCCGCGGTTCGTGACGGTGCAGAACGACAGCCGCGGCGTGCGTTTCCTGCCCGTCGAGGAGCTCATCGCCGTACACCTGGATCAGCTCTTCTCCGGCATGCAGATGCTGGAGTGGCACCTGTTCCGGGTGACCCGCAACGCCGAGGTGGAGGTCGACGAGGATCGCGACGAGGATCTGTTGCAGGCCCTCGAACGCGAGCTGGCGCAGCGCCGGTTCGGCCCGCCGGTCCGCCTCGAGGTGGCCGCGTCGATCAGCGACCACGTGCTCGACCTGCTCACCCGCGAGCTCGACATGAGCGACGAGGACGTGCTGCGGGTGCCGGGGCTGCTGGACCTGTCCGCGCTGTGGCAGGTCTTCGGCGACGTGGACCGCGACGACCTCAAGGACCGGCCGTTCGTCCCGGCCACCCACCCGCAGCTGGCCGACGGTGAAGTGCCGCGCAGCGTCTTCAACCGGCTGCGCGAGTGCGACATCCTCGTGCACCACCCGTACCACTCGTTCTCGACGAGCGTGCAGCGCTTCATCGAGCAGGCCGCGGCGGACCCGAACGTGCTCGCGATCAAGCAGACGCTGTACCGCACCAGCGGCGACTCCCCCATCGTCGACGCGCTCGTCGACGCGGCCGCCGCCGGCAAGCAGGTGGTGGTGCTGGTCGAGGTCAAGGCGCGCTTCGACGAGGTGGCCAACATCGGCTGGGCGCGCACGCTGGAACGTGCCGGCTGCCACGTGGTCTACGGGCTCGTCGGGCTCAAGACGCACTGCAAGACCGCCCTGGTCGTACGCCAGGAGGGCCACCAGATCCGCCGCTACTGCCACATCGGCACGGGCAACTACCACCCCAAGACCGCGCGACTGTACGAGGACTTCGGCATGCTGACCGCCGACCCGGAGATCGGCGCGGACGTCACGGACCTGTTCAACGTGCTCACCGGGTACAGCCGGCAGACCGCGTTCCGCCGCCTGCTCGTGGCGCCGCACGGGGTCCGCAGGGGGCTGATCGAGCGGATCGACGAGCAGGCCCGGATCGCCCGGGCCGGCGGCGACGCCCTGGTGCAGTTCAAGGTGAACTCGCTCGTCGACGAGGAGACCATCGACGCGCTTTACCGGGCCTCGCAGGACGGCGTGAAGGTCGACCTCATCATCCGCGGCATGTGCGCGCTGCGGCCCGGCGTGCCCGGGCTGTCGGACAACATCCGGATCCGCTCGATCGTCGGCCGCTTCCTGGAGCACTCCCGCGTCTTCCGGTTCGGTCCCGGCGACGACGCGGAGTACTGGATCGGCTCGGCCGACCTGATGCACCGCAACCTGGACCGCCGGATCGAGGCGCTGGTCCGCGTCACGCTGCCCTCGGCGCAGGACGATCTGCGCAACGTGCTGGAATTGGCCATGAGCGACGAGAGCGAGGGCTGGGACCTCGCCGGTGACGGCACCTGGCACCGGCGCGCCTCCACCCCCTCCGACCCGCACGTCCATCTGCAGGAGGCGCTGCTGCGCCGGATCATCGGCAAGGCGGTCTGACCGACGTGACGGCAACTGTGCGGGCCGCGGGCGCGGTGCTCTGGCGGCCTGCCGGCGACGGGATCGAGGTCTGCGTCGTGCACCGGCCGTACCGGTCGGACTGGAGCCTGCCCAAGGGGAAGCTGGACGGCTCCGAGCACACGCTCGCCGCCGCCGTCCGCGAGGTCTTCGAGGAGACCGGCGTACGCGCGGACCCGCAGATGCGGCTGCCCGAGGTCGCCTACACGTTGCCGGGCGGCGTACCGAAGACGGTGGACTTCTGGTTGATGCGGGCGGGCGACGGCCCGGCCGGGGAGCCGCAGGATCCCACGGAGGTCGACGCGGTGGTCTGGCTGTCGCCGGCCGAGGCGGCGGCCCGGCTGACCTACCCGGAGGACCGGCGCCTGGTCGAGCACGCCGCGGGACTGCCGCCGGTCACCGGCGTGACGGTGCTGGTCCGGCACGCCCACGCCGGCAAGCGCAAGGACTTCGACGGCCCGGACGCGCTGCGCCCGATCGACGACCGCGGGCGCGCGCAGGCCGAGACCGTCGGTGTCGCGGCCGCGCAGTTCTCGCCCCGGCGGCTCGTGTCGGCCACACCGCTGCGCTGCCGGCAGACGCTGGAGCCGCTGGCCCGGCGGCTGGGTCTGCCGATCGTCATGGACTCGGCCTTCGCCGAGCCGGGCGAGGCCGACGAGATCCCGGCGCGGGTGAAGGTGGCCGCGGCCCGGCTGGCCGAGTTGCGTGACGGCGACCGGGTCGCGATCTGCAGTCAGGGCAAGGTGATCCCGGGGCTGCTCGCGAGCCTGGACGGCGACGGCGACCCGGCGGACTACCGGACGCCCAAGGGCAGCGGCTGGGTGCTCACCTGGTCGGGCGACCGGCTCGCGGCGCTGAGCCGGATCTGACCCGCGCGCCCGTGCCGGACCGGCGCGGCGAGGGCGGCGGCAGGGCATCCGCACGCCAGTAACCGATCAGGTCGCCGGTGAGCCAGCGGGCCCGCCACAGCTCGTCCTCCCGGGGCTCCCAGTCCCGCAACGGCAGCAGCGCGATCCGCCACGAGAGCACGCTGATCAGATACCAGCCGTAGAACGGGATCGCGCCCAGCACGGCGTCGCGGCGGCGGTAGGAGCCGTACGGCGCCAGCCCGTACACGGCGGCGCCGGACAGCAGGCACGTGACGGTCCAGTCGAGCAGGGACAGGCCGGTCCAGCGCTCGGCGGCGTCCCCCAGCGCCCACGCCGGCAGCACGGCGCCCGCGAAGACGCCGGCGGCGATCAGCGATCGGCTGACGAGACCCCGGGGCCGGACGGCGGCCCGGGACGGGGCCCCGCTCCCGGCCGGGGCTGATCTGCGGTCCATGCAGCGGACCGTAGGCTCAGCGGCCGTCGTGGCGCCGCGACACGCAAAAGGCGTCCACCGTACGGGTGGACGCCTTTCGTCTCGTCAGCGTGCCGCTGAGCGGGTGCGTCAGCGGGTCTTGCGGGCCGCCGCGGTCCGCGCGGTGGTGGCCTTGGTGGCCGGCGTGGACTTGGTGGCCGCGGTGGTCTTGCGGGCGGTGGCCTTCGCCGGGGCCGACTTGGTGGCCGCGGCAGCCGTCTTCTTCGCCGCGGCCGACTTGGTCGCGGTGGCCTTCGTGGCGGTCGCCTTCGTCGCCGTCGCCTTGGTAGCCGTGGTCTTCTTCGCCGCCGCCGTCTTGGTCGCCGCCGACTTCGCCGGGGCCGCCTTGGTGGCCGTGGTCTTCTTGGCCGCCGCCGTCTTGGTCGCCGCCGACTTGGCCGGAGTGGCCTTGGTGGCGGTGGCCTTGGTGGCGGTGGCCTTGGTGGCCGTGGCCTTGGTGGCCGTGGTCTTCTTGGCCGCCGCCGTCTTGGTCGCCGTCGACTTGGCCGGAGTGGCCTTGGCGGCGGTGGCCTTGGTGGCGGTCGTCTTCTTGGCCGCCGCCGTCTTGGTGGCGGTGGCCTTCGCCGGGGCCGCCTTGGTAGCAGTGGACTTCGCCGCCGCGGTGGTCTTCTTGGCGGCGGCGGCCTTGGCCACCTTGCCGCTCGCGACCATCTCCCGGAAACCCGTGCCGGGCTTGAAAGCGGGGACGGACGTCTTCTTCACCTTGACTGGTTCGCCGGTGCGCGGATTCCGCGCGGTGCGCGCATTTCGCGCCCGCTTCTCGAAGACGCCGAAACCGGTGATGGCAACGCGGTCGCCCTTGGTCACGGCTGTCTGCACCTCGCTGATGACTGCATCCAGCGCCGCTGTGGCCGTCTTCCGGTCCCCCAGTCGGGCGGCGAGCGCCTCGATGAGCTCGGCCTTGTTCACGGTTTTCCTCCCGAACGTGAGAACTGAGGCTCGCTGACGACCTGTTCTGATGTGCGTGCCGCGTATGCCGTGCGGTCCCGCTGTCGCCGAACAAGCCTCACTGGCCCAATGCGAGCCATTCTGCGCGCACCGTATGCCCTCTGACCAGCAGACACAAACATTCGCCCGAAAAAAATCCGTTGTGTCGCAACGAATTCGCCCCCACCGGGGACCCGGTGGGGGCGAAAAAGCCTGTGCCGACTGGGATTCGCGGCCTCAGGCGACGACCGGCTTGAAAGCCGGGCGGTCCTTCTCGTACGCCGTCACGGCGTCCTCGTGGCGCAGGGTCAGTCCGATGTCGTCGAGGCCCTCCATGAGGCGCCAGCGGCTGAAATCGTCGATCGGGAAGCTCCACGCGGCGTCGTCCACGCGCACCTGACGGGCGCCCAGGTCCACGGTGATCTGCTTCTCCGGCTCGCTCTCGGCCAGGTCCCAGAGCGCCTCGACGGCCTTCTGGTCCAGCTGCACCGGCAGCAGGCCCTCCTTGAGGGCGTTGCCGCGGAAGATGTCGCCGAACCGGGCGGCGATGACGACCTTGAAACCCCAGTCCCGCAGGGCCCACACGGCGTGCTGCCGCGAGGAGCCGGTGCCGAAGTTCGGGCCGGCGACCAGGATGGTCGCCCCGGCGTGGGCCGGGTTGTTGAGCACGAACGACGGGTCGTCGCGCCAGGCGCTGAACAGCCCGTCCTCGAAGCCGGTCCGGGTGACCCGCTTCAGGTAGACCGCCGGGATGATCTGGTCGGTGTCCACATCGGAGCGCCGCAGCGGCATGACCTTGCCGGCGTGGGTGGTGAACTTGTCCATGGCTGGTCTCCGTCTCTACAGATCGGCCGGGGCGGCCAGCTTGCCGGCCACGGCGGTGGCGGCGGCGACCTCGGGCGATACCAGGTGGGTACGCCCGCCCTTGCCCTGCCGGCCCTCGAAGTTGCGGTTGGACGTGGAGGCGGCGCGCTGGCCGGGGCTCAGCGTGTCGGGGTTCATGCCCAGGCACATGGAGCAGCCGGCGAAGCGCCACTCGGCGCCCGCATCCAGGAAGATCTTGTCGAGGCCCTCCTGCTCCGCCTGCTCGCGCACCTGGTACGACCCCGGCACGATCATCATCCGGACGCCGTCGTGCACCTTGCGGCCGCGGATCACCTCGGCCGCGGCGCGCAGGTCCTCGAGGCGCCCGTTGGTACAGGAGCCGACGAAGACCACGTCCACGGGTACGTCCTTGAGCGGCGTACCGGCCTGCAGGCCCATGTACTCCAGCGCGCGGCGGGCGGCGTTGCGCTCCGTCTCCTCGACGAACTCCTCCGGGTCCGGCACGACGTCGTCGAGCGCGGCGCCCTGGCCCGGGTTGGTGCCCCACGTGACGAACGGGCTGATCGCCGCCGCGTCGAGGATCACCTCGGTGTCGTACTCGGCGCCCTCGTCGGTGGCCAGCGACCGCCAGTACTCCACCGCGGCGTCCCAGTCGGCGCCCTCGGGCGCGTGCTCGCGGCCCTTCAGGTACGCGAACGTGGTGTCGTCCGGCGCGATCATCCCGGCCTTGGCGCCCCACTCGATCGACATGTTGCAGATGGTCATCCGGCCCTCCATGGAGAGCTTGCGGATGGCCTCGCCCCGGTACTCGACGATGTGGCCGTTGCCGCCGCCGGTGCCGACCTGGGCGATCAGCGCGAGGATCAGGTCCTTCGCGGAGACGCCCGGCCGCAGGTCGCCGACGACCGTCACGGCCATCGTCTTCGGCTTCGGCTGCGGCAGCGTCTGGGTGGCGAGGACGTGCTCCACCTCGCTGGTGCCGATGCCGAAGGCCAGCGCGCCGAACGCGCCGTGGGTCGCGGTGTGCGAGTCGCCGCAGACGATCGTCATGCCCGGCTGGGTGAGCCCCAGCTGCGGGCCGATGACGTGCACGATGCCCTGCTGGGCGTCGCCGAGCGAGCGGATCTGCACGCCGAACTCGGCGCAGTTCTTGCGCAGCGTCTCGATCTGGGTGCGCGAGGTCGTGTCGGCGATCGTCAGCAGGTCGCCGCGGCGGGTGTTGAACGAGGGGTCCGCGTACCCGGTCGGGGTGTTGTGGTCCTCGGTAGCGAGCGTGAGATCGGTACGCCGCACCCGGCGGCCCGCCAGGCGCAGCCCGTCGAAGGCCTGCGGGCTGGTGACCTCGTGAAGCAGGTGCAGGTCGATGTAGAGCAGATCGGGCTCGCCCTCGGCGCTGCGCACGACATGGTCGTCCCAGACCTTCTCGGCCAGGGTCCTCGGCGTAGTGACTCCCACCATCTGGACATCCTAAATTCTGGGAGGTATGTTTCGGCTTGTGGGACACAGTATGAGCGGTGTCGGCGTTCTCGACAAGGCGGTCGTCATCTTGGCGGCCTGCGTCGACGGCGCCAGCCTGGCCGAACTCGTCGACCGCACGAAGCTGCCCCGGGCCACCGCGCACCGGCTCGCCCAGGCGCTGGAGATCCACCGGATGCTGGTCCGGGACACCCAGGGCCGCTGGCGCCCGGGCCCCCGCCTCGGCGAGCTCGCCAACGCGGCGCCCGACGTGCTGCTGACCGCGGCGGAACCGCTGCTGTCCGCGCTGCGCGACGCCACCGGCGAGAGCGCCCAGCTCTACCTGCGCCGCGCCGACGAGCGCATCTGCGTGGCGGCCGCGGAGCGCGCCAGCGGCCTGCGCGACACGGTCCCGGTCGGCTCGGTCCTGCCGATGGTGGCCGGGTCCGCGGCCCAGATCCTGCTCGCCTGGGAACCACCGGAAGCGGTCATGCCACTGCTGCCCCGCTGCAAGTTCACGGGCCGCACGCTGGCCGAGGTCCGCCGCCGCGGATGGGCGCAGAGCGTTGCCGAACGCGAGCCCGGTGTGGCCAGCGTCTCGGCCCCGATCCGGGACCGTACGGGCCGGGTCATCGCGGCCATCTCGATAAGCGGTCCGATCGAGCGGCTGGGCCGGCGCCCCGGCGAACGGCACGCGATGGCCGTGGTCCGGGCCGGGCAGCGGCTGAGCGGGCTGTAGGGCGCGCTTTCCCGCTTCGTCGCAGTCCGCCTGCCGTCGAGGCTCGGCAAAGCCGTGCCGTCGGCGCTCTGTCGCGGGGGTCCGTCACGGTTTGCTGTCACGGCTCCCAGACGGCGTTGTCGTGGGCGAAGACGACGCGGGCCGGGTCGAACTCGAGCAGCCGGTCGATCCACGCCGGCGCGACCGGAAGCGGATCCTCCACGCTCTCCTCGCCGGCACGCCGGGCCAGGACGTCATGGGTGAAGGCGGTGGCGTGGTCGTGGCTCTGCCCGGCGACGATCACTGTGCCGTCGGAGCGGCGTACGACCACCGACTGGTGGCCCGCGGTGTGTCCGGGGGTGGGCACGATCACGACGCCGGGCAGCACCTCGGCCTCGCCGTCGAGCTCGACGTAGCTGACGCCCGGGGGGTCGACCAGCCAGGGCAGGGTGTGGCCCTCGACCGTACGCGCGACCTGAAGCTCGGCCCGCTGGGTGAAGACCGGGCGGCCGGCGAGGTCCGGATTCCCACCGCTGTGGTCGAAGTGCAGGTGACAGTTCACGACGTACCGGATGTCGGTGAGCCCGGCGCCGACGGCCCGTAGCGCCTCGCTCAGCGCCACCCGGTGCGGCCGGTAGTGGGCGTCCACATCGGGATGCGAACCCATCCCGGTGTCGACGAGCAGCAGGCCGTCGGGGTGCTCCACGAGGTATCCGAGACACGGCTCGACGCGCGGAACGCCGGTGCCGGTCTCGGCGGCGGGGCGGACGAAAAAGCCGAAGTCGATGCGGCGCACAGAGGGATCGCTCACACTGACAGTGTTGCCGCCGGGACGGCCGTGCGGTTATGCCGAGCGCAGAAGCGGCGCACCGGAAGGGCCGGAAAAGCAGATCGGCCCGTGTCCGCAGACACGAGCCGATCGATGCTGGTAGTCCCGAAGGGATTCGAACCCTCGCTACCGCCTTGAGAGGGCGGCGTCCTAGGCCGCTAGACGACGGGACCAGGCCTTGCCTTTGTTGCTCTTGCCCGGATCTTTCCCGCTCCAGCAACGGTGCTGAACACTATCAGATGTCCAGCGCCGCCGATCTCGCGGGGAGACCGTAGCGCTGGGGTACCAGGACTCGAACCTAGACTAACTGAACCAGAATCAGTCGGGCTGCCAATTACCCCATACCCCATTGGTACGGCTTGCCGTACCGAGAAGGAACTCTACCTGAGCCCATGGTGCCCTCCAAATCGGGTTACCACCCCGCGTTTCCGTGACCTTGCCACTACGCACAGGTGGCCGGGTCCGGGCAGGCAGACGCCGACCGGCCCTCACGCCGTGAAGAGGTGCTTCCGGCCCCGCACCCACTCCGCGAACGTCGTCGCCGGGCGCCCGGTCACCTGCGCGACTGTCGGCACCGCCGGCTGAGGGTGCTTCGCCAGCGCCCGCATGCCGTCGGCGTACCAGGCCGCGTATTCGCCCATGTGCTTCTCCAGCTGCCTCACGTACTCGTCGTGAGGCAGGTCTACGTACGTGAGGTTCCTGCCCAGCACCTCGCCGATGATCTGCACCCGTTGCCGGCGGGTGAGGGACTCCGGGCCGGTCAGCTCGTACGACCGGCCTTCGTGGCCGTCCTCGAGCAGGCAGCGGGCCGCCACCGCCGCGATGTCCTCGAGGGCGATGGGGGCGCTGGCGGCCGATCCGTAGCTGTCGCGCACCACGTCCCCGGCTTTGATCTGGCCGGCCCAGAGGTCGGCGTTGTGCATGAACTCCCCCGGCTCGAGGTGCACGTACGGCACCCCGCACGCCTCCACCCCGTCCTCGACCGCCTGCCAGTGGTCACCCTTGGCGCCGGCCATGTCCACGATGCGCCGGACCCCCGCACGGGCCGCCATCCGGCACACCTCGACGCTCGTCTCGATCAGCGGTGCCAGATACATCCGGTCCACCCCCTCGAGGGCCGGGGCGAGCGTGCCCGGACGGCCGATGAAGCCGCGCACCGCCTCCACACCGGCAGGCAGGGCCGCCTTTCCCGGGTCGACCGTGAGCGCCCGGACGTCGGTGGCGCCCAGCGCCAGGAGTTCGTCCACGACGAGCCGGCCCACGCTGCCGGTCGCCCCCGTGACCAGGATCTTCATCGCGCTCCCTATTCTCGTATGGGCTACGGAAACCATTCCCGTAGGCTATACGAAAACTGACGGGAGCGCGATGACGGACCTCGGCGGCGGGACTGACCTCGACCGGATCCTGACCCTGCTGTGGCGGCACCGGAACCCGCCTCCGGGCGCCCGGACCGGGCGGCGGCCACGGCTGAGCGTCGACGAGGTCGTCACGGCGGGCATCGGCATCGCCGACACCGACGGGCTGGAGGCGGCGTCCATGGCGAAGGTCGCCGCGCGGCTCGGGGTGGGCACGATGACGCTGTACACGTACGTGCCGTCACGGACCGACCTGCTCGAGCTGATGGTCGATCAGGTGCTCGGCAGCCGCGAGCTGCCCGGCCCCGGCGACCCCCGGCCGCCGCACTGGCGGGACCAGATCCACCTGTACGCCGACCGCACCCTGGCCATGTTCCGCGACCATCCCTGGCTGAGCCGGATCTCGACGGTACGGCCCCCGCTGGGCCCCGGCCTCTTCCGCGAACAGGAGTACGTCCTGTCGGCGGTGGAGAACTCGGGCCTGCCGCTGCTGAAGGTCAACGAGGCCGCGGGGGCCGTCACGATGGTCGTCACGTCGGCCGCACGGCAGGAGGGCGAGAGCGTGCTGCTGCGCCGCGCCAGCGGTCAGTCCACCGACGCCTGGTGGCTGGAGCGCAGCCGCTTCTGGGAGGACTGGTTCGACGCCGGGCAGCACCCCACGATGACCCGGATCTGGGACGCCGGCGGTTTCGGCGGTGGAACGCAGGAGCAGGCCGCGGCGAGATTCGCCTGCGGCCTGCGATACGTCCTGGACGGGATCGAGCGGGAAGCGGCGGCTAGTCGAGCGTGACGACCGGGTTGCGCAGCTCGCCGATGCCCTGCACGCTCACCGACACCGTCTCCCCCGCCACGATCGGGCTGACCCCGGCCGGCGTGCCGGTGAGGATGACGTCGCCGGGCAGCAGCGTCATCACGTGGGACACGTACGAGACCAGCGTCGGCACGTCGAAGACCATGTCCTTGGTACGGCCGAGCTGGCGTACCTCCATCTCGTCGGGGTTGCGGCCCACCTCGCAGCGCACCTCGAGGTCGCTCACGTCGAGCTCGGTCTCGATCCACGGGCCGAGCGGGCAGAACGAGTCGAAGCCCTTCGCCCGGGTCCACTGCGGGTCGCTGCGCTGCAGGTCGCGGGCCGTCACGTCGTTGCCGACGGTGTAGCCGAAGATCGCCTTCTCGGCGCCGGCGCGGTCCACGCGGCGGGCGCCGGACGCGCCGATCACGACGGCGAGCTCGGCCTCGTGCTCCACCTGCTGGGTCACCGGCGGGATCCGGATCGCGTCGTTCGGGCCGATCACCGAGGTGGACGGCTTGATGAAGATCAGCGGCTCTTTGGGCACCTCGTTGCCCAGCTCCGCCGCGTGGTCGGCGTAGTTGCGCCCCACCCCGATCACCTTGCTGGAGAAGATCGGCGCGAGCAGCCGGACGTCGGCGAGCGCCCAGCGCTGGCCGGTGAAGCGGACGTTCTGGAACGGGATGCTGTCGATCTCGGCGATCGTCAGGCCCTCGCCGCCCGCCCGGGCCTCGCCCTCCACGACCCCGAAGGACACGCCACCGGCATGAACAAAACGAGCGAAACGCACGGTCAACCCCAGTCGTCGAAAGCTTGCAGGCAGGGTCGAGGCTACGCGCTGCGCGGCACCGTATCCGTGCCGAGGCGGGGGAAAGGCCGCAGCGAGAACACCACCTCGACCGGCACCTCGAAGTAGTCGCAGATCCGCAGCGCCAGGTGCAGCGACGGGCTGAACTCGCCGCGCTCGAGGTAGCCGACCGTCTGGTAGTGCACCCCCAGGGCGTCGGCGAGCTGACGCCGGGAGATGCCCCGTTCGGCGCGCAGCATCGCGATGCGGTTGTACGTGATCTCGGATGCCATGGATGTCCTACGCCGTCCGCTGCAGGGCCTTCTCGCGGCGGGCGGCCACCGCGGAGCCGGACTCCCGGCGGGCCATCCGCCGCAGGATGACCGGGGCGAGCGCCAGGCCCAGCACCGCCCACAGCGCCAGCACGCCGAACGTCTCCAGGTGCCGCCAGGAGTGGCCGAGCTCAGCCACGGTGAGGGCGTCGGGCAGGAACACGGAGCGCATGCCCAACCCTAGCCAGTAGATCGGGAACACCTGCGCGACGGCCTGCAGCCAGCCGGGCATCGCGCCGATCGGGTAGAAGATCCCGGAGACCGCGACCAGGCCGATGATCGGCATCATGATCAGGCCCATGTTGCGCGGGTTGTCGATGACCGAGCCGAAGACGGCACCGATCGGCATGGTGGCGACGAAGCCGAGCGGCACCAGCCACAGCAGGGTGAGCCAGCCGCCCACGTCGACGTGCAGGCCCTCGACGATGACCAGTCCCGGCACCAGCTGCAGCACGAAGCCGACCAGCGTCATCCCGCCGACCAGCACGATCTTGCTCACGAGATAGCCGGACATGCCGTTCGGGATCGCCTTGGCGCGCAGCAGCGTGCCGTCCTCGCGGTCGGTCACGAGCATCGTGGCCACCGTCATCAGGCCGGAGAAGGCCAGCCCCATCCCGAACGTGCTGGGAAGCGTCCGGGCGCCGAGCGAGATGTCCGTACCGGGCACGGTCGCGTGACGCATGAAGAAGACGGTGCCGGTGAGCAGCACCGCCGGGAACAGGTACGTCCACAGGTCCGTACCCGTGGTCAGGGTCTGCCGCAGCTCGATGCCGCCGCGGGCCAAGCCGGCGCGCGCGGCCGTCGCGATGCCGCTCACAGTGCCTCCTCGAAGACGGCGGCGGCCGTGGTGGCACGGCCGGCCTCGGAGTCGCGGACCAGGGTCATGTACGTGTCCTCCAGGCTGCTGCGGCGCACCTCGAGCTCGGTGACGCCGTCGCCGTGCTGCCGGAGAAGCTCGCGGACGAAGCGGGTGGCGTCCGCGGACGAGTGCACGTGCCGCGTGCCGCCCTGCGTCCAGCGGATCTCGGACTCGCCGGCGACGCGCCGGGAGAGCTGCTCGGCCGAGCCGTCGGCGATGATCCGGCCGCCGGCGAGGATGAGGATGCGGTCGGCCAGTTTCTCGGCCTCGTCCAGGTCGTGGGTGGTGAGCAGGATCGTGGTGTCGTCCACATCGGTCAGCCGGTGCACCAGGTCGTGGAACTCGCGGCGCGCGGCCGGGTCGAAGCCGACCGTCGGCTCGTCGAGGAAGAGCAGCTCGGGACGGCCCACGATGCCGATGGCGACGTCGAGCCGGCGCCGCTGACCGCCGGAGAGCTGCCCGACGCGCTTGTCCGCCTGCCCGGTGAGCCCGACCACCTGCACGAGGTCGTCGACCGGCCACGGCCTGGTGATGCCCGGCGCCGAGTACGCGGCGTAGTACGTGCCCAGGTGGCGCAGCAGCTCGCGCACCTTCCACTTGCCGTGGTCCCGCCACGACTGCAGGACCACGCCGAGCCGGGCCCGCCAGCGCTCGTCGCCGGCGGCCGGGTCGACGCCGAGGACCCGGACGTCGCCGGCGGAGCGCATCCGGAACCCCTCGAGGATCTCGATGGTGGTGGTCTTGCCCGCGCCGTTGGGCCCGAGCAGGGTCAGCACCTCGCCACGGCGGGCCGTGAACGTGACACCGTCGAGGACGTCGGTGGTGCCGTACCGCATCCGCAGGTCGCGGACGTCGAGCACGGGATCGCCGGCAGGCATGCCCGCCTCGGCTCTGAGGACCCCCGTCACTGTCGTCATGTCCGTGACACTATCAAGGATGTAGCAGGAGTACTACATTAACTCACATGCCAACTATCAGAAGCGCGGACGTGCGCATGGTCCACGTCCTCGACCGCCGGGGACGAAGTCCTCGGGCGCAGCCCCGAGTGGTTGTGCCGGGTGCGGCCGGAACTCGCGCGGGTGATTCCCGGGGCGGCGTACACCTGTTCCCCCGGGCTGGGCCACAAACGCACCCGACCAGAACGCTCCGACGAGCGTGGCGGAGCCCGTACGGACGTTCCTCACAACCGGTGAAGCCGGGGCTCGATAGGACTGGACTTGCTGGATACGCTGGTGCGATGGGGATCAGCGGACGCGTCGGCGGCAATGCCGCCAGTGCGGAACTCGCCGGGGGCGGGCATGCGCTGACCACTGTGCTGCCCAGCGTCAGCTGGATCCCGCTGGCTAGCGCCCACGCCGAACGCGCCGACGAGATGACCGCGGGGCACCGCGCACGCAAGGCCGCCGGCGAGAAGCACGCGATAGAGGACTTCCTCTACGACTACTACGGCACCCGCCCGGCTCAGCTGCGCCGCTGGCATCCCGGCGTCGGCACGGGCCTCGCCCCGGCGCCGGACGGGCTCGCCGAGCATGCGGCGTGGAAGTTCTACACCACCCGGCCCGACGGTGTGGTGACGCTGGACGTCGAGGCGTACATGCAGGCCCGCGGGGAAAGCGTCCGCTACATCCACGGTCTGCTCACCGCGACCGCTTCGCGGCCGGCCTTCTCCGGGTGCTTCGGCCTGCACGAGTGGGCCATGGTCTACCGCCAGCCGGACCACCGCCGCCACCCGCTGCCGCTGCGCCTCGGCCAGGAGGAGACCGACAAGGTCGTGGAGCAGCACCCGATCCGCTGCACCCACTTCGACGCGTTCCGCTTCTTCACTCCCGAGGCGGTCGGCCTCAACCGCCTCCAGCCGACCCGGGCCACCCAGGTCGACCTGGACCAGCCGGGTTGCCTGCACGCGGCGATGGACTGCCACAAGTGGGCGAGCAAGCTCGGCCCCGCGGTCCCGGGCGCCCTCGCCCTGGACTGCTTCGCCCTGGCCGGCGACATCCGCCTGCTCGACATGCAGGCCAGCCCCTACGACCTCAGCTCCTACGGCCACCCCCCGGTGAAAATCGAGACCCCGGAGGGCAAGGCCGAGTACGTCACCCGCCAGCGCGAGTTCGCCCGCCGAGCGGCGGCGCTTCGCGCACGCCTGATCCGGGTCTGCGAGGAGCTGCTCGGCCCGGCCCTGGCCGCGGAGAACCGCGAGGCCGTAGCACCCCACAACCTCTGACAGGTACGCCCAACGAGGCCCGACACCCGCACCACCGGGGACCACGAATCAGGGCGTCGGTCCACCTCTCCCGCGCCGGCCGAGCGGTCGGGACGCGCTGTGGACGGTCTCGGGTTCGGCCGCGTCAGTCCGTGTCGCCGCGACGGTTGCGTTTGATCTGGGCTCGGCGCTTCTTCTCGCCGATGCGGCGCTCGACCGAGCCGCGGGTGGGCTTCGTGGCGCGGCGCTGGCGGGGCGGGGCGGCGATGGCCTCGGCGACCCGCATGGCGAGGCGGGCCTCGGCGGCCTCGCGGTTGCGGAGCTGGGAGCGGTGCTCGGACGCCGTGATGGTCAGCACGCCGTCGACCAGCCGGTTGCCGAGGCGCTCGACCGCCCGGGCTTTCAAGGACGGTGACAGCACCGCGGAGCCGAGGAGGTTCCACGACAGCTCGACCCGCGAGTCGGTCGTGTTGACGCCCTGACCGCCGGGTCCGCTGGACCGCGAGAACCGCCACGACAGCTCGGCGGCCGGGATGATCAGCCGCTCGTTCACCTGGACGTCGTCGGGCACGCGGCCCAGCATCGCACCGCCGTCCGCGGACCGCCATGCGGTTTGTGATCAAGCCGGGAAGATCAAGCCGGGCGGAGAGCGGACCGATGGGGCCGGTACCGCCGATACTGGAGGCCGATACAGGGAGGTTGCGTGTCTGCTCAGCCCGCACCGGTCGCCGAGACCGGCTTTCCGTGGCCCATCGAAACCGCGCGCCTGGACAACGGTCTGCGTGTGATCGTCAGCGAGGATCACAGCGCGCCCGTGGTGTGCGTGAACCTCTGGTACGACGTCGGTTCCCGGCACGAGCCGGAAGGCCAGACCGGGTTCGCGCACCTCTTCGAGCACCTGATGTTCGAGGGCTCGCTGCACGTCGGCAAGACCGAGCACATGCGGTACGTGCAGGGGGCGGGCGGCTCGCTCAACGCCACCACTAACCCCGACCGCACCAACTACTTCGAGACCCTCCCGGTCGAGCATCTCGAGCTCGCGCTCTGGCTCGAGGCCGACCGGATGGGCGGGCTGGTGCCCGCGCTGACCCAGGAGACGCTGGACAACCAGCGCGAGGTGGTCAAGAACGAGCGGCGCCAGCGGTACGACAACGTGCCGTACGGGGACGCGTGGCTGCGCCTGCTGCCGCTGCTGTACCCACCGGGGCATCCGTACCACCACGCGACGATCGGCTCGATGGAGGACCTGAACGCGGCGGCCCTGGAGACGTTCCAGGCCTTCCACGCGCGGTACTACGCGCCGAACAACGCCGTGCTGACGGTCGCGGGCGACGTCACGCCGGCCGAGGTGTTCGCCCTGGCGGACAAGTACTTCGGGATGATCGAGCCGGTTCCGGACATCGGCCCGGGACCGCACGGGCACCTGCCGGGGCCGGCCACCGCCGCGGTCCGGCAGACCGTCACCGGCAACGTCCCCGCGCCCCGGGTCTACCTCTCGCACCGTACGCATCCGTTCGGCACGGCCGGGTACGACGCGGTCACCGTGCTCGCCGCCGTGCTGGGCAGCGGCCGCGGCAGCCGCCTGTACCAGCGGCTGGCCGACGGCGCCCGGATCGCGCAGCCGGACTACATCGGCGCGTACGGCGTCGACCTGGCCCACGCCCCCGCCCCGCTGATCGTCACCGCCACCGCGAAGGACGGGGTGGACGTGGCCACACTGGAGGAGGGTGTCGCGGAGGTGGTCGACAGCATGGCGTCCGAGCCGGTCACCGAGGCCGAGCTGGAGCGGGCCAAGGCCCTGCTGACCACGTCGTGGTGGCGGCAGATGTCCACGGTGGGCGGCCGGGCGGACACGTTGAGCCGGTACGCGACCCAGTTCGGCGACCCGGCGGCGGCCGCGTACCGGTTGCCGCAGTGGCAGGCGGTCACGGCGGACGACATCGCCGACGCCGCCCGCACCCTCAACCCGGAGTCCCGCGTCACCCTGGTCTACCTGCCCACCGAAGGGACCGAAGCATGAGCCTCGTCGCGACCCGACCCGGCCCGGGTGACGCCCGCCCGTACGCGTTCCCCGCGATCCACCGCGTCTCGGTCGCCGGCGGCGAGGTGGTGGCCGCGCACCTGCCCGGCCAGCTGCTGGCGACCGCGTCGCTGCTGCTCGACGCCGGCGCCGCCCGCGAGGCTCCGGGTCGTGAGGGCACCGCCGGTGTGCTCGCCAAGTGCCTGGAGGAGGGCACGACGACCCGGGACTCGGCGCAGTACGCGCTCGCCCTGGAGGGTCTCGGTGCGGAGCTGAACACGTCGGTGGACTGGGATTCCTTCCGCGTCGGGGTCTCCGTACCCGTGGGGTTGTTGTCCCGGGCCGTGACCCTGATGGCGGAGGCGGCCCGCACGCCGCGTCTGGACCCGGCCGATGTGGCGCGGGTCCGCGACGACGAGGCGACCGCCCTGCGGATGGACTGGGCGCAGCCCGGGCCACGGGCCGACGCGGCGCTACGCCTGGATCTGTTCGGCGTGGCCGAGCGGGTCGGCCGGCCGCTGCACGGCGATCCCGCCTCGGTGGCGGCCGTGACCGTCGAGGACGTGACCGACTTCCACGCGTCGTGGCTCAAGCGGCCGGGCGTGCTGCTGGTCGCGGGTGACCTCGAGAAGCTGGATCTGCGGGAGCTCGGCGAGGCCGCGTTCGCGGGCACCTCCGGTTCGGCGCTGACGCCCGAGGGACCGCTGCCCGTGCCGGTCGCGCCGGCGCGCCGGGTGCTGCTGGTCGACCGTCCCCGATCGGTGCAGTCGACGCTGCGGCTGGGGCACCGGGCCCCGGAACGCGCCCACCCCGACTACGTGCCGATCACGCTGGTGGCCACCGTGCTGGGCGGGGCGTTCACATCCCGGCTCAACCACCTCATCCGCGAGGTCAAGGGCTACACGTACGGCATCCGCGCGGACTTCGCGATGACCCGCCGGTTCGGCCGGTTCGGGGTCAGCTCGTCGGTGCAGACCGCCGTGACCGCCCCGGCGCTCGTCGACACGGTCGGGGAGATCACCCGCACCCGGCGGTACGGGGTCACCGAGGCGGAGCTGGAGGTCGCGCGTACGTGGCGGGCCGGCTCGCTGACCGTCGACATGCAGACGCCGGGCTCGATCGCGGGCGCGCTGGCCACCCTGGTGGTGCACGGCCTGCCGGACGACTACTACGTCACGCTGCGCCGGCGCCTGCTGGAGGCCACGGTCGACGAGGTGTCGGCGGCCGCGGCGCAGTATCTGCACCCGGAGGGGCTGACCCTGGTGATCGAAGGTGACAGCGCGCTGATCCGTGACGAGCTCACGGTGAGCGCGATCGGGGAGATCGTCGACGCTCAGGTGTGACGTAGCATGTCGGGCCGCCGTCGGCAGCGACGGCGGCCCTGCTATTGCCACGACGTGTCAGCCGGGTTTCAATGACCCACAGCGCCTCCGCGAGAGCGCTCTCACCAGCGTTGGGACCCCTGTCATGCCCACCAACCTCACCGCGTCGTCCGCCCCGTTCACCCACCACAGCCGGCCGGACCTGCCCGCCACCAGGTCCCCCGGCCCGCACCCGTCGCCCGAGGGCTCGGCCGCGGGCACCTGCGCGCCCCGGCACCTCGTCGACCGCTCGCTCGCCGAGCCCGTGGCCCGCGCCTACCACTACCTCGACGTCGTGCAGGACGCGTACGTCAAGGGCGGCGAACCGCGGCTACTGCAGAGCTACAACAACGAGAGCGAGCTGATGACGACCGCGTTCGTCTACGACAACGCGCTCGCGGCGCTCGCATACCTGGCCAATCCGACGGTCGCGAACGTGCGCCGGGCCCGGCTCATCGGCGACGCCCTGCTGTGGGTGCAGGCCAACGACGAGACGTACGCCGACGGCCGGGTGCGGCAGGCGTACGCGGCGGGCCCGATGCAGTTCTACGGCGGCGGCCCGTGCTTCCCCGGCCTCAAACGGGAGGACGGCAAGGCCGCGTTCCTGTGGCCGTTCGGCTTCGGCGGCTCCTCGACGGGCGACATGGCGTGGGTGGCGCTGGCGCTCGCCCAGCTCTTCATCGACACCCGGATCCCGAAGTACCTCGACGGCGCCGTCGCACTCGGGCTCTGGATCGCCGACCGGCGGTCGCCGTACCGCCACGGCGGCTACCACGGTGGGGTGCAGGCCGACGGGGAGACCGACCAGCAGTGGGCCTCCACCGAGCACAACATCGACGCGTACGCGCTCTTCACGCTCCTCGCCAAGCTGACCCGCGACCGGGCCTGGACGGCCCGGGCGGCCGTCGCCGGCACCTTCGTCCGCGCCATGTGGAACCGCGCCGGCGGGCATTTCTGGACCGGCACGCTCGGCGGCGACCACGAGGATCCCGAGGTGATCAACGTCGGCAACGTCCCCGAGGACGCGCAGACGTGGGCCCTGCTCGGCCTCGGCGACCACCGCTACGACGGCGCCGTCGACTGGGTCACCGCGCACCTGGCGAACACCGACGGGACTGTCTCCGGCGTGACGTACAGCAGCCAGGCGAAGGAACTCACCGGGCTGGTCTCCGGCAGCGCCCTGCCCACCCACCGGGACGCGGTGTGGCTGGAGGGCAACGGGCACGCCGCGCTCGCGCTGCTCAAGCGCGACAACCGCGGCGACACCGCCCGCGCCAAAGCGCTGCTGCACGAGATCGTGACGGCGCAGGGGACGCACGGCGGCGGGCAGACCGTCGGACGCACCAGCGACCCGCGGGACGGCCGGCTCTCCAACCCCGACGAGGGCGGCACCTGGACCGGCACCCCCCTGCCGGCCGCCTCCGGCATCGTCGCGGCGACCAGCTCCTTCGAGACCGGCTTCGGGTTCGGCTACTTCGACCGCCAGCACGTCGGCACCACGTCCTGGTTCCTGATGGCGGCGCAGAACTTCAACCCGTACGCATAGACCCTGATCAGAGCCTTACGGGCGGCCTGGATGTGACGTACGCCGGATCGCTCGGCCACGCTGGCGACGGCCGGATACCGTCGCCGCCATGACGATCACCACGTCCGCGCCCGTCGCGAAGCCCGCCCGGGTACGCCGAGCCGCCTGGCTCGTGCTGCTCTGGCTGCTCGTGCTGCCGGTCGCGGCGTGGGCGGTGCTGCGCCTCGGCGGCTGGGAACGCGGCCCACTGGTGCAGCTGTTCGCGTTCACGCCGTACGTCGCGGCCTGGTCGATCGTGCCGGTCCTGGCCGCGCTCGCCACCCGGCGCTGGCTCACCGCCGCCGTGGCCGCCGTGGCGGCCGCACTGCTGGTGACGGCGGTGCTCCCCCGCGCGCTGGCCGACTCCGACCGCGGCCCGCAGACCGGCGTCAAGCTGCACGTGATGACCTCGAACATGCTCTTCGGCAACGCCGACGCGGCGCAGATCGTCCAGCTCGTCCGGGACAACGACGTGGCCGTGCTGGCCGTGCAGGAGTTCACCCCGGCCGCGCAGAGACGCCTCGCCGACGCCGGGCTCGGGCAGCTGCTGCCCTACTCGTCGCTCGGCCCCGAATACGGCGCGAGCGGCTCGGGCCTCTACTCCCGCTTCCCGCTCACCAACCCCGGCGTCCGCGGCAACGGCGGCGGCTTCCACCAGGCGTACGGCACGATCCAGCCGCCCGGCGCGAGCCGCCTCACGGTCGAATCGGCCCACCCGCTCGCGCCGTTCGCGGTCTCGGTCCTGGACCGCTGGCGCGCCGACCTCCGCGCCGAACCCCGCGCCGACGCCAAGGACCTGCCCCGCGTCCTGCTCGGCGACTTCAACGCGACCCTCGACCACCAACCGCTACGAGATCTCATCAACAGCGGCTACCGCGACGCGGCCGACGCCACGGGCAAGGGCCTGGTCGGCACCTGGGGCCCGTACGACGGCGACCGCATCCCGCCGGTCACGATCGACCACGTCCTGGTCGACGAACGCCTGGGCGTGTCGGCGGTCGACGTGCACCGGGTCCGCGACAGCGACCACCGGGCGGTCATCGCGGAACTGATCCTCCCGCCCGCCTGACCCCGAGCAACGCCTCGACCCCCCGTGTGTACGTGTGGGCCGGGACAGCCTCCGGGTCCGTCATGAACTGCAAGCCGATGCCGATGTCCAGGGCCATGAGCAGGGCAGCTGTCTCGGCCGCCGGCAGGGGCAGGTCGTCCCCGAGCGCGCGGACCTCCCGGGCGTGGTGCTCGCGCACGGCTCGCAGCCAGTCCCGCAGGGCGCCGCGATGCCCTTCGTCGCGCATCCCGAAGAGCCACAACTCGACGAAGGCCATGGCGAATCGCCGCGTCTCCGGCCTCGGCACGTTGGACTCGTAGCTGTCGGCGAGTGTGTCGATCCACGACCGCAATGACGGGCGCTCGGGCACCGGTTCGTCATCGTCGAGTTTTCGCTGCAGGAGCGCCGCGATCAGGTCCTTCTTGCCGCCGAAGTTGGCGTAGACGGCGCCCTTGGTCAGGCCGGCCGCCGCGGCGATCTGGTCGAGCGACGTCTGATGGATGCCCCGCTCGGCGAACAACTCCTCAGCGCTGTCCAGCAACCGCTGGACCGTGCGCTCGCGCTGCTGGGCGCGGGTCAGCCGCTCTGTCATGCCGCCACCTTAGCCGTTGACATACGCTCCGGTATTCAGATACTCATTGGTATCCAAATACTCTTGGGTATGCGAGGCCCCGGATGCTTCACATCGAATCCCTGACCAAGGTCTACCGCCGAGGCGCGCGGGCCAACGACGACATCAGCCTCGACGTCCGCGCCGGGGAGGTGGTCGGGCTCCTCGGTCACAACGGCGCCGGGAAATCCACGCTGCTCGGTCAGGTCGTCGGCCTGGTGCGCCCGACCGCCGGCCGGATCGTCCTGCTCGGCCGCGATCCGGTCGCCGATCCCGCGTACGCCCGGCAGGCCTGCTCGTTCCAGCCGCAGGCGCAGGCGCCGCTCACCGGCGTCACCCCTCGTCAGGCGATCGAGATCGTCGGGCGGATCCGGGGAGGCAGCCGTGCGGACGTGCGCCGCCGTACGGCGAAGCTGCTGGCCGCTCTGGACATCGGCGAATGGGCCGACTCACCCGCGGAAAGGCTCTCCGGCGGCGCGCGGCGGCTGACCGCGTTCGGCATGGCGGTGGTCGCACCGGGGCGCCTGGTCATGCTGGACGAGCCGACCAACGACGTCGACCCGGTCCGCCGCCGCCTTCTCTGGGCTCAGATCCGGGCACTCGCCGCCGACGGCCACGCTGTCGTGCTGGTGACCCACAACATCGCCGAGGCGGAACGCACGATCGACACGGTCGCCGTCCTCGACCACGGCCGGCTGGTGGCCACGGGCTCACCAGCGGCCCTGTCCGCCGGTCGCGAGATGAAGCTGGAGATCGTGGTGCCGGCGGGGGACCTCGCCCCTCCGGAATGGTCCCGGACGGCGCGACGCGAGAGTGACCGGCTCACGCTGACCCTCGCCGAGGCGGACGCCGGTGCCGCCGTCGCATGGGCGCAGCGCTGTTCCCTCCGCTTCTCCCTCGTGCCCGCGAGCCTCGAAGACGTCTACGTCGGCCTCACCGAAGGGCAGCCCGATGCGCACCTGGTTCCGTAGCTACGTGCTGGTCGTACGGTGGACGGCCCTGCGCCTGCGTTTCGTGCTGCCGCTCGTCCTCATCGTCCAGACGTTCCTCGCGGTCGGGGTCGTCATCGGCTTCGCATACCTGATGCCCTCGGTGGACCCCGGCACAGCGCTGTACCTGTCGACCGGTGCGCCCACGCTCGGCCTCATCACCATCGGCATGGTGATGGCTCCCCAACTGGTCGCGCAGTCCAAGACCGAAGGCACCTTCACCTACAACCGCACCCTGCCCGTGCCCCGCACGGCAGTGCTCGCGGCGGATCTCACGACGTGGCTCGCCACCGGCACACCAGGGCTGGTCCTGGGCCTGCTCACCGCAGCCCTGCGCTTCGATCTGCAGCTTCGGGTCAGCCCGCTGGTGGTCCCGGCGATGCTGCTGGTCGCGCTCACCACGACCACGGTCGGCTTCGCCATCGCGTACGCGGCCCCGCCGGCGGTGACCAGCCTGGTGAGCCAGGCCCTCGTGTTCGTGGCGCTGATGTTCTCGCCCGTCACGTTCCCCGCGGAGCGGCTCCCGTTCTGGCTGGAGAACGCGCACCGGGCGCTGCCGTTCCAGTCCATGGCACAGGTCGTCCGGGAGTCGCTGACCTCACCACCCGGCGGGATCTCGGCGCTGCCGTACGCCGTGCTCGGCGCGTGGTCCGCCGCCGGCCTGGTCATCACCCTGCGAGTGATGACCAGGCGGGAATGACCGGGTCAGGCCGGGGTGCTCGTGCGGGCGAGGCCGTACGTGAGAGCGTCCGTGAGGGCCTTCCAGCTGGCCTCGACGACGTTCTCGTGCACGCCCACCGTGGTCCAGTCGCGGCCGCCGTCGCTGGTCTCGACCAGGACGCGGGTGATCGCGTTGGTGCCGTGCGAGCCTTCGAGGATGCGGACCTTGTAGTCGGCCAGCTCGAAGTTCTGCAGCTCCGGGTAGTGCTTCGACAGCGCCGTACGCAGGGCCTCGTCGAGGGCGTTGACCGGGCCGTTGCCCTCGGCGGTGGCGATCACGCGCTCGCCGCGTACCCGGACCTTGACCGTGGCCTCCGACACCACCGCGCCGTCCTCGCGGTGCTCGACCAGCACCCGGTACGACTCCAGGCTGAACGGCCGCACCAGGCCCGCACCCGGCAGCGCGTCGCGGACGAGCAGTTCGAAGGACGCGTCAGCGGCCTCGAACGACCAGCCGCCGGCCTCCAGATCCTTGACCTTGCGGGTCACCTCGGTCAGGGTGTCCGGATGGCCGGCCAGGTCCAGCCCGAGCTCACGGCTCTTGAGCTCGATGCTGGCCCGGCCGGCCATCTCGGTCACCAGGATCCGCATGTCGTTGCCCACAACCGCCGGGTCGACGTGGTTGTAGAGCAGCGGATCCACCTTGATCGCGCTCGCGTGCAGCCCCGCCTTGTGGGCGAATGCCGCGGCCCCGACGTAGGCCTGGTGGGTGTCGGGGGCGATGTTGGCGATCTCGGCGAGCGCGGTGGACACCCGCGTCGCCTTCTCGAGGCATCCGTCCGGTAGGACCTTCAGCCCGAGCTTGAGTTGCAGGTTGCTGACGACGGCGAACAGGTCGGCGTTGCCGGGCCGCTCGCCGTAGCCGTTGGCCGTGCACTGGAAGTGCTTGACGCCCGCCTCGACGGCGGCGATCGTGTTGGCCACCGCGCAGGACGTGTCGTTCTGGCAGTGGATGCCGAGCCGGTCGGCGCTCACCCCGGTGCGGGCGACGACGTCCTGGATCGCCGCGGTGACCATCGACGGCAGCATGCCGCCGTTGGTGTCGCACATGACGACCCGCTCGGCGCCGGCCTCGAACGCCGCCCGGACCACCGAGGCGGTGTAGTCCGGGTCGTAGCGGAAGCCGTCGAAGAAGTGCTCGCAGTCGACGAACGCGCGGCGGCCGTTCGCGACCAGGTGGGCGACGGTGTCCCGGACCATCGCCAGGTTCTCCTCGCCGGTGGTGCGCAGCGCGCGCTCCACGTGCCGGATGTCCGACTTGGCGACCACGCAGACGACCGGGGTCTCGGCGTCCAGCAGCGCCTGCACCTGGGGGTCCGCGGCCACGTCGACGCCGGCCTTGCGGGTCGCGCCGAACGCCACCAGCACCGCGTGCTTGAGGTTCAGCTCCGTCTTCGCGCGGCGGAAGAACTCGGTGTCCTTGGGCATCGCGCCCGGCCAGCCGCCCTCGATGAAGCCGACCCCGAACTCGTCCAGCAGCCGCGCCACGGCGAGCTTGTCGACGACCGAGTAGCTGATGCCCTCACGCTGCCCGCCGTCGCGCAGCGTCGTGTCGAACACCTGGTAGGTCATGGGGAGCGTCCTTTCGGCAGACGTGCGGACCCAACAAAAAGACCCCCCGCGGATGCGGGAGGTCTGCGCGTCGGCGAAGCGTCAGCCGGCGCGCTAGGTGCGAATAATCAGCACGGAGTGGGTCACGTACGTGAGCATGCCACCGACCGCCGGTGCGTGGGAAAGAAGTCCATCATCCGGGACGCCGAGGCTCCTCCGATGTCGCCCGCAAGAGGTAGCGCGGCCGGTCCGGGGTGAGCAGATCGACAGAGTCCGGTAGCCCTCGGGCCGGTTAGGTTGGACGGGTGGCTGCCGACCCGTACCCCCGGACCTTGTCCTTCTCCTCCAGCTACAACTTCCGAGACGTCGGCGGGTACGCCGGCCTCGACGGCCGCCCGGTCCGCTGGCGCCGGCTGTTCCGCTCCGACGCCCTGCACCGCCTCAAGGGCGCCGACCTCGAGACGTTCCAGCAGCTCGGTGTCCGTACGGTCATCGATCTGCGCCGGGTCTTCGAGATCGAGCAGCACGGCCGCGTGCCGGAAGCGGACTGGCTGGCCTACCACAACCCGGTCGTGCACCACGTCGACTGGGAGACCATCCCGTTCGCCGCGGACCTCCCGCACGACCGCTGGCTCGCCGACCGCTACCTCAACTTCATCGAGGACGGCCACGACGGGCTCGCGACCGCCCTCAGCCTGATCGCCGACCCGGAAGCCGCGCCGGTCGTCGTCCATTGCATGGCCGGCAAGGACCGTACGGGGGTGGTCTGCGCGCTGACCCTCGCGCTGCTCGGCGTCTCTGACGAGGACATCGCCGACGACTACGCGCTGACCGAGCAGGCGATGACATCGCTGACCGACTACCTGCTGCGCACCAACCCGGACGCGGTGCAGGACAAGTACCACATGTTCGAATGCCCGCAGAACGCGATGCTGTACTTCCTCGCCGACCTGCGGGAGCGGTACGGCTCGGTGGAGAAGTACGTCCGCGAGATCGGCATCAGCGGCGAGCAGGTGGCCGCGATGCGCGACCACCTGCTCGAGTCATAGTTCTTGCCTTACAGGACGCGGTGCACCCAGGCTCCTGCCCTACAGGACGCGGTGCACCCAGCCGAAGGGGTCTTCGGCGCGGCCGCGCTGGATGTCGGCCAGCTCCTGGCGCAGCGCCATCGTGACCTCGCCCGGGCCCCCGTCGGCGACCGTGAACTCGCCCTCCGGCGACTTGATCGTGCCGATCGGGGTGATGACCGCGGCGGTGCCGCACGCGAACGCCTCCCGGATGCGGCCCGACTTCGCGCCGTCGCGCCACTCGTCGATGCTCACCGGACGCTCCTCGACCCGCCGGCCGGCCCGCTGCGCCAGCTTGATGATCGAGTCGCGGGTGATGCCGGGCAGGATCGTGCCGCCCAGCGGCGGCGTCACCAGGGCGCCGTCGTCCATCACGAAGACGACGTTCATGCCGCCCAACTCGTCGACGTACTTGCGCTCCACGGCGTCCAGGTACACGACCTGGTCGCAACCGTGCTCGATCGCCTCGGCCTGCGCGGACAACCCGGCCGCGTAGTTGCCGCCGCACTTCGCCGCTCCCGTACCGCCCGGGGCCGCCCGGGTGTAGTCCGGTGTCACCCACACCGTCACCGGCTTCACGCCGCCGCTGAAGTACGCGCCGACCGGGGACGCGATGACCAGGTACAGGTATTCCATCGAGGGCCGCACCCCGAGGAAGACCTCACTCGCGTACGCGAACGGGCGCAGGTAGAGGCTGCCCTCCTCGGTCTCGGGGATCCACTTCCGGTCGATCGCGATGATCTGCCGCAGCGACTCCAGGAACGTGGCCTGCGGCAGCGCCGGCATCGCCATCCGCTGCGCGGACTGGGCGAACCGCGCCGCGTTGGCGTCCGGCCGGAACATCGCCACGCCGCCATCGGGCATCGTGTACGCCTTCAGCCCCTCGAAGATCTCCTGCGCGTAGTGCAGCACGGCGGAGGCGGGGTCCATCGGGATCGGGGCGCGGGCCTCCACGCGGGGCTCATACCAGCCTTTGCCCTCGGCGTAGCGCACGGTGACCATGTGGTCGGTGAAGATGCGGCCGAACCCGGGGTTGGCCAGCAACGTCGCGCGGTCCGCGTCGCTGACGGGCGCCGGGTTCGGACGGATCTCGAAGTCGAGGTTGTCACCACCACTCATGGCAGCTGACCTGCTTTCTCTCGCGAAGAAACGATGTGAGCATGAGGGAGCACCCGCAGTGCTCCATGAACTTACCCCGAACGGTCGTTCAAAGCCGACCGCGCGAGGGTGCGGCGCAGGCGGTTCGCAGGGGTTCGAGCGATAGATCCCGGCGGCGCGCCGGTCCGGGTGATCGGCGTCCGGCTCGGCCGGACGCGGTCCCCCTTGAGCGGGTGGCGCGTGATTCAGCGGGCTCTGCGCCGCTCCGTGGCTGACCGGTGCCGTGCGGTTATGGGCGACCGGCGCGACGCCGTCCGGCATCTCGTTTTTCGTCAGCCGGTGGGCGCCACGCCGTTCGGTGCGGTCGACCCTCACACCGTCCGGTGCTGCGCCGTCGTCGTGGCCGGTCGGGCCACGCCGTCCGATCGCGCGGCGTCGTTCGACGCCCATCGGCGCAGCGCCGTTCGACGCCCATCGGCGCAGCGCCGCTTCATGCTGCGCCGATCGGTGGCAGTCAACCCTGCGCCGCCCTTGTGGCCGGTCGGGCCACGACGTCCTGCCGCGCGGCGCCGTCCTGCCGCGCTGCGCCGTTCGGTCGGCACCAGGCGGTTCGGTGGTCGTCGCCGCCCCGCGGCGGGATGGGATCAGGCGGCCGCGGTGGCGGCGACCCGGTCCCCGACCTCGGCGGTACGCAGCGGCGCCCCCGGCGTGCGGGAGGCGACCTCGGCCGCGACCGCCTCGGATACTCGCCGGGCCTCCTCGGGGTGGCCGAGGTGCTCGAGCAGCAGGGCGGCGGAGAGAATGGCGGCAGCCGGGTCGGCGATGCCCTGGCCGGCGATGTCGGGCGCGGATCCGTGCACCGGCTCGAACGTCGACGGGTACTTGCGCTCCGGGTTGACGGAGCCGCTGGCGGCCATGCCGATGCCGCCGGTGACGGCAGCGGCGATGTCGGTGAGGATGTCGCCGAACAGGTTGTCGGTGACGATGACGTCGTAGCGCTGCGGGTTGCTCACCATGAACATGCTCGCGGCGTCGACGTGCTGATACTCGGTGGTGACCTCGGGGAACTCCGCGGCGACGGCCTGGAACGTCCGCGCCCACAGCCCACCGGCATGGGTGAGCACGTTGGTCTTGTGCACCAGCGTGAGATGCCGGCGCTCACGGCGCTGTGCCCGGGCGAACGCGTCCCGGACGACACGCTCGACGCCGTGCCGGGTGTTCAGGCTCTCCTCGGTGGCGATCTCGGCGGGGGTGTCCCTGTGCAGGACGCCGCCGGCGCCGACGTACAGCCCTTCGGTGCCCTCGCGGACCACGACCATGTCGATCTCGCCGGGCTTGAGTCCGGCGAGCGGGCTCACCGTGCCGGGCCACAGCCGGGAGGGGCGCAGGTTCACATACTGGTCGAAGTCGAACCGCAGCTTCAGCAGCAGGCCCCGCTCGAGCACACCCGGCGGAACGCTGGGGTCACCGATCGCACCGAGCAGGATCGCGTCGTGGCCGGCCAGCTCCTCCTGCACGGACTGCGGAAGGACCTCGCCCGTCCGGTTGTAGAGCCGGGCGCCCAAGTCGTACTCGTTGTAGTCGGCACCGGGAAGCACGGCCTCGATCACCTTGCGCGCCTGCGCGGTCACCTCGGTCCCGATGCCGTCACCGGCCACCACCGCGATCCGCGCCACCGTCACGTCCACTCCCTCTATCGGTCCGACCCGGTCGAGCGTAGCGGGCCGTCCCGATCTCCGGTACGGCGGTCTCAAAGTGTGGTGAGTCATCGTTCAGGCGCCGGGTCCGCTGCGGACACTACGCCTCCGGCGGCGTGGGCGGTGGCTGGTGCTCGCTGTGGCCGATGCGGGCTTGGACCGCTGCGTCGGCCGCTGTCACGGCAACTGGCGCGGCTCTATCAGCGGGTGGCGGCCAGCGGCGGGCGGGCGGGGGAGAACGCCCAGCCCTGCTTGAGCCCGGAGATGAACGACGGCAGCGAGGCCGG
>NZ_JBFAQM010000045.1:0-48946 GCF_040677315.1 Actinoplanes sp. NPDC049316
GACCTTTTCACCCTCATCCACCCCGACCACCCCTCGGGGGGGGGGGGCTGGGGGGCCCCCCCGGTCCCGGCGGGCGGCGGCGCGCGCCGGCCGCCGGCCGCCGGGCCCGGCGGGGTCCGGGCACGACCGCGCGACGCCGGGCCGGGGTGCGGGGACACCGGGTGCTCGGCGGAGGAACGGGTTGGAGAGCGCTTTCCGAAGTCTTACGCCCCCGGTACATGGACGTCAATACGCGGTCGGTTCCGGAACCTTCGCACGCTCAGGGCCACCGCGTGGACGCCCGCGGCGCGCGGTGTCGGAGAGCGCTCTCCAACCTGTGCTATAAAGCTTGCATGCAGACCCGGACCCCCGCCCGATGACCGCCACGAGCGGGCGCGTGCCCGTCGGGGAGCGGCTGCCCACCCTGGAGGACGTGGCCAGGGTCGCCGGGGTCTCCCGGGCCACCGTCTCCCGAGTGGTCAACGGGATCCGCAACGTCGATCCCCAGCTGCACACCGTGGTGTGGGACGCCGTGGAACGCACCGGGTACGTGCCCAACCGGCTGGCCCGGTCGCTGGTCACCCGGCGCACCGGGACGATCGCGCTGGTGGTGTCCGATTCCGAGTCGCACGACGACGATCCGTTCATGGGGCGGTTCTTCGCCGACCCGTATTTCGGCCGGGTCGTGGGCGGGCTGATGAGCGTGCTGCGGGCGGCCGGCATCCAGCTCGCCCTGCAGATCGTCGGCACCGAGCAGCAGCGCGCCCGGCTCGTCGGCGACCTGCGGCACGGTCAGGCCGACGGCGTCGTGGTGCTGTCGCTGCCGGCCCACGATCCGCTACCCCGGATGCTCACCGACGCGGGCGTGCCCGCCGTGATGATCGGGCGGCCGGCTGACCCCGTACCGATCAATTATGTGGACCTCGCCAACGACACCGGGGCGTCCCTCGCGGCCGACCACCTGGTCGGCCGGGGATGTCAGCTCGTCGGCATGATCTCCGGTCCGGCGGACGTGCCGGCGAGCAGCGACCGCATCGCCGGTTTCCGCCGCTCGATGGCGCGGCACGGGCACGCGTGGGTGCCACAGGCGATCGGCAACTTCACCCAGGTGAGCGGCGAGGTGGCGATGCGCGAGCTGCTCGCGGCCCACCCCACCCTCGACGGCGTCTTCGTCGCGAACGACCTCATGGCGCTGGGCGCCCTGCTCGCCCTGCGCGCCGCCGGCCGCGAGGTGCCGGGCGACGTCGCGGTGGTCGGCTTCGACGACAGCAGCGCGGCGGTGGCGGCGAACCCGGCGCTGACCACGATCCGCCATCCCCTCGAGGACATGGCCGCCGAGGCCGCCCGGCTGCTGATGACCCGCATCGACGACGCGACCATGCGGGTGTCGTCGGTGATCTACGAGCCGACACTGGTGCGGCGCGAGTCGGCCTGAGCCGGCGGTCGCACACGGGGACGGCGAGCCGTCCCCAAGCCGGCACCGCCGGCACGGTCCCCGCGACGCGGGGATCCGAGCCGGAGACGCGGCTGGCAGGAGTGCTCCCGGCCTGACGGTTGAACGTCAACCCTGCAGGCGTGCCGGCTGTTCGGGCGTGGCCGTATCGTCGACCTCGAGTGTCAAGCGTGCGGGGTGCTTCCATGTGGCATGAACAGCTCCGCGCCACCCGGCGGGCCGCCGGGTTGTCGCTGCGCGAGCTGGCCGCCCAGGTGCACTACTCCCGCGGGTACCTCCACGACCTGGAGACGGGTCGCCGCCGACCGAATCCCGAGACGGCGGCCCGCCTGGGCCTGGTGCTCGGCGTAGACCTCCCGCTGTCCGACGAGGACGAGCGGCTGTCCTGGACCGCCGCGCACCCTTTCCACCCCGAGCCGGGGTCGGCTGACCACCTGAGCGTGATCCTCGCCGGGCTCCGGCGGCTGGAGGACAACCACCGGGGCGGCAGCCGTGCTCCCGCCGGTGCTGGCCCACGTGGACCTGGTGACCTCGCTCGCGGACGAGGTGCGCGACCGGGACCGCCTCGCGATGGTCGATCAGCTCGGCCAGTGGACCCAGTTCGCGGGCTGGCTCCACGCGGCGACCGGGAATCTCCAGGGGCCGGCGAGTTCTACGGCCGCGCCCTGGGCGCCGCCCTGGGGGCCAACCGGCTGGACCTGGCCGCCACCGCGCTGTCCATGCGCGGACACCTCTCCTGGCAGACCAAGCGGCCCGGCCCGTTGCTCAGCCTCACCGAGGCGGCGCTACGCCAGGCGGTCGGCCCGGTGTGATGGACGCACCGGAAGTGAGGGAGGCGGAACGGTGACGCGACACCGGCGGCGGACCTGGCTACTGACCAGGTGGTCCAAGCGGCAACAACAGGCGGTGCTCGATGCGGCTCGGGCGGCCGAGGAGGTCGAACAGCGGGCGGCCCGGCAGCGGGTGCTGAAGGCGGCCACCGAGCTGTTGCCAGAGGTCCCTCCCGTCGCTGTCCGGCGACAAGTCCGGGACACGCCGCTCCTCACCCCGGGCCAGGCCGCCCGCTCGCGGTGGGCCGACCGATGACCCCCGGCCGGGACCTGGAGAAGCTGCATGAGCGCGGCGAACGCATCGCGGTCCGCTGGCCGGGTGGCCCGTACGACTTCGTGATCCTGTTCGACTACGCCGAGGCCTCCCCTACGGGCTCCACGTTTGCCTGCACCCGGTGGAGGGCGAGGAGCGACCGATAGCGATTAAGGGCTGGCGGCCAGGAAGAGGAAGACCGCCAGCAGTCCGACGTGGATGCCGCCCTGCAGCACGTTCGCCCGGCCCGGCACGACCGTGAGCGTCCCGACCACCACCGTCAGCGCCAGCAGCACCATCTGGGTGCCGCCCAGCCCCAGCAGCAGCGGCCCCTCCAGCCAGATCATCGCGATCGCGATCGCCGGGATGGTCAGGCCGATGCTGGCCATGGCCGAGCCCAGGGCCAGGTTCAGGCTGGTCTGCATGCGGTCGCGGGCGGCCGCGCGGACCGCCGCGATGGTCTCCGGCAGCAGCACGAGCAGGGCGATGACCACACCGACCACGGACTGCGGCAGGCCGGCGCCCTCGACCGCCGATTCGATGGACGGTGAGACGCCCTTGGCGAGGCCGACCACCGCGATCAGCGCGACGAGCAGCAGGCCCAGGCTGGTCAGGGCCGCGCGGCCGGTGGGCGGGTCGACGTGGTCCTCGGCGTCGATCACCTCGCCCGCGGTGGTGATGGGCAGGAAGTAGTCGCGGTGCCGGCGGGTCTGCACGGTCACGAAGAGCAGGTAGAGGCCGAGGGAGGCCACCGCGGCGAAACCCAGCTGGGCCGGGGAGAACTGGGGGCCCGGCCGGCTGGTGGTGAAGCTCGGCAGGACGAGACTGAGCGCGGCGATCGTGGCGACCGCCGCCAGCGCTCCGCCCGTACCCTCCGGGTTGAAGACGGCGATGCGCCGGCGCAGCGCGCCCACCAGCAGGGACAGGCCGAGGATGCCGTTGCAGGTGATCATGACGGCCGCGAAGACGGTGTCGCGGGCCAGCGACTGGGTCTTCTCGCCGCCGCTGATCATCAGGGTGACGATCAGGGCGACCTCGATGACCGTGACGGCGACGGCGAGCACGAGCGAGCCGAAGGGTTCGCCGACCTTGTGCGCGACGACCTCGGCGTGGTGGACGGCCGCGAGCACGGCGCCCGCGAGCAGGATCGCACTGATGATCACCAGGGCCGGCGGCAGCTCGCGGCCCCAGGTCAGGACGAGGGCCACCACCGCGACGATCGGGACGTAGATGGTCCAGCGGGCCAGGTACGTACGGATCTTGGCAGCCATTCGTCAACTCTGCCAGAAACCCCGGTTCTACCGCCCGAGACCCGCGTCTCTTGCCCGCACGATCGCCTCGGCCCGGTCGGCGACCTGAAGCTTGGCGAAGACGTTCGAGACGTTGTTGCGCACGGTCTTCGGCGACAGGAACAGCGCCGCGGCGATCTGGGCGTTGGACCGGCCCGCCGCCAGGAGCTCGAGGATCTCCCGTTCCCGCGCCGTCAGCTGCGGGAAGACCGTGGTGGGCGTCGGCGGCCCGGCCGCGAAGAACTGGGCGATGCGGGCGGCGAGGGTGGCCCCGAAGACCGCGCCGCCGGACGCCACCGTGGTGATCGCGCGGACGATCTCCTCCTGCTCGGCGCCCTTCACCAGATAGCCGCGGGCACCCGCGCGGACCGCCGCGAAGACCGTGCCGTCGTCCTCGCTCATGGTGAGCACCACGATGCCCACGCCCGGCGCCTCCGCGGCAAGCCGCCGGGTGGCCTCGACGCCGTTGAGCTCCGGCATCTGCACGTCCATCACGACCACGTCGGGCAGCAGCCGGGTCGCGGCGGCCACCGCCTCGGCCCCGTTGGCGGCCGTGGCGACCACCTCGATGCCGTCGACGGACGCCAGCAGCATCGCCAGCCCGTCCCGGAAGACGGGGTGGTCGTCGGCGACGACCACCCGGATCGCCTCACCCATGCGCCCCCTCCAGTCCCAGCGGCAGGCGGGCCGTGACCACCGTGCCGCCGCCGTCCGGGCACTCTATCCGGCAGTCCCCGCCCAGCTCGGCGGCGCGCTCACGCAGCGACACGAGGCCCACTCCGGTCGGGGTGCCGGCCGGGATGCCGGCGCCGTCGTCGGCTGTCTCGACGACGAGCTCGTCCGCCGCCCGGGTCAGCAGCACGCGGACCGAGGTCGCGCGGGCGTGCTTGGCCACGTTCGTCAGGGCCTCGGAGACGATCCGGTACGCCGCGACCTCCACCGCCGCGGGCAACCCCGCCAGGTCGTCACCGTCGACCGTGACGGCCAGGCCCGGCGCGCGGAGACGTTCTGCCTGCTGGCGTACGGCGCCCAGCAGGCCGACGTCGTCCAGGGCCGGCGGCCGCAGATCGTGCACCAGCCGCCGGACGTCCGCGACCGCGGTGGTGACGTCCTCGCGGGCCTGGCGCAGCAACGTGTCGGCCTCCTCGGGCTTGCGCGCGGCCAGGTTGCGCGCCGCGTCGATGCGCAGGCCCACGCCGCCGAGGGTGGGGCCGAGACCGTCGTGCAGATCCCGTCGCAGCCGGCGACGCTCCTCCTCGCGCGCGGCGACGATGCGTTCCCGCCCGCGCTGCAGCTCCCCGGCCAGGTACGCGGTCCGCGCGGCGATCGCCGCCTGCCGCACCATGTCCCCCAGCAACCGCTGGTCGCGGGCCGACAGCGACGCCCGTTTCGACGGCAGCAGCAACCGGCCCACGGTCTCACCCCGGTACGCGATCGGCAGCACCTGCACGCGGTCCGGCGCGGTGCCGTAGGTGGCGACGACGCTCTCGCCGCCCGGCCGGTCCACCTCGACGGCGACGTACGGCACCCGAAAGGCGGTGGCGACGCTGCGCGCCACGGCGACCAGCTGCTCCTCCGGGCTGTCGCGGTGCTCGAGCTGCTCGGCCAGGCCCGCGACCACGTCGTACGGGTCGTCGCGGCGGCCCAGCACCAGCCGCCGGACGAGCAGCCACAGCCGTTGGCGCAGCGGCCCGTAGACGGCGGTCACCAGCAGCAGGGCCAGGACGGCGGCGTCGCGTTCGGCGAGCCGCCCGCCGAGGACGGCACCGGCGACGCCGAGCACGCACGCGTCGACGATGAGCACGGAGACGGCCATGGCGGCGTACAGGACCGTGCCGCCCAGCAGCCGGTCGATGTCGACGGCCTGCGGGGCGATGATGCCGATCGCCAGCGCGACGCCGGTGAGGGCCACGGCCGTGGTCAGGGCCACCGACGTCCAACCCTGCGGCAGCACGATGGTGGAGACCATCACCAGCACGTCGACCAGCGCGGCCCACAGCAGCCAGCGCATCCGGGCACGACGGCGGGCGTCACCCGCGGAGCGGCGGTAGCGGCCCACGACCACCACGAACGGCACGACGAGGCTGAGCGGCACGAGCGCCCCGGCGACGGCGAGCAGCACCCGCCACACCCCGTCCGGCAACGGCAGGCTCGCCGGGTCGAGGTTCAGCCCGGCGAAGGCCGCGGGCAGCGGTCCCCCGGCGTCGGCCTGTGCGACGTCCGAGGGGGCGAAGAGCAGGACGGCCGGGAGCAGGGCGGTGCTGGCCAGGCCGGCGATCGAGGCGGTACGCCAGCGCCCGCGGGGCAGCCGGCCGTCCGGGTAGAGCAACAGGATCAGCGGCAGCGACAGCAGCAGCGCCGCACCCAGCCGCTGGTAGATCCAGAACGCGGCGGCCGCGCCGGGCAGCGCCGGTTGCCGCAGGGTCGCGTACGCCAGCCAGGCGCAGGCCAGCCCGTCGTACGCCCAGTGCACCCCGGTGACGACGAGCACCCACGCGACCGGATGCCGGGGCAGCCGGCGCAGCAGCAACGCACCGGGCACGGCGAGGGCGACCCCGGACACCGCGGCTACCCAGCCGAGGTCCAGCCGCGCGACGGCGCGATGCGACGCCGGTACGGCGGCGTCGAGAGCGGCCGCGCCGGCGAGGGCGGCGAGCGTGAGGACGACGGCGGCGACGCCCACGACGGTCGGGGCGGCGCTCCGGCGCGCGGGTGCCTGCGATGTCACCGGGTCATCGTCGCAGCGCAGGTGTCCCGTACGCCCGAGGACCGGTGTCCCGGATTTCCCGGGACACGCTTCGGGACGGGCCCGGGGGCGCGCGGCCCTGCCGGCCCGGGACGCCTCCCCGGAAAAGTTCTCCCCGTCACCGACGACCTCCACTTCCGCAGGGAGAACGACATGAGCATCACCACCACGCCGGCCCCCGCCCGGACCGACGACACCACGCCGTCGCCGGCGCCGGCGACGCTGCGGCGGGCACGCCGGACCGGCTTCGCCGTCGCCGGCGGCGCGCTGATCTGGGCGGCCGCGATGGCCGCGTTCAGCCCGCAGGCCACCGACAACCTCAGCATCACGGTCAACGACCTGGGCGCCCTGCCCTTCCAGGCCTCGCTGTTCGCGCTGGTCACGCTCCAGCTCCGGACCGGGGCCACGGGTACGTCGCGGGTGTCCCGCGGCATGCTCCGCGTCGAGTACGGCCTGCTCACCCTGGCCACGCTCTGGACCGTCGCCCACGGGTTCGTGCCCGCGTTCCGCGACGACGCCTGGCTGAGCGTGCTGGACGCGTTCTGGCCGCTCTCGATGCTGGGCATGTTCATCATCGGCGTGAAGATCGCCTTCGCGGGCCGCTGGACGGGTCTCGCCCGCATCTGGCCGCTGGTCGCGGAGAGCTGGGCGGTCGTGACGGTCCCGGCCATGGGCATCCTCGGCGCGACGGCCGGCCGCTTCGTCGGCACCGGTCACCTGCTCGTCGGGTACGCCACCCTCGGTCTGATCCTGGTGCTGCGCCCGCACCTGACCGGCGCCCGCGACTGACCCGGTTTTGAGAGTGACCACTCGCGCAGGCTGCAGGGCGCGGAGAGCCGTTCAGGAGCCCCCGGGCGACTGGCTCTCCGTGCCCGGCCTCGGCGTGAGCAGCGATCTGTACCCACCACCCGGCTACGACAGTTTCCGCTTTTCAAATCCCGTGACGCGGGGAAGATGACGACATGGCCTACGTCTCCACCTCCGGCGAGTTCAGCCGCGACCAGCGCTACATCGCCACCCGCATCACCGCCGACGGCCGCGACGGCTATCCGGTCGAGCCGGGCCGCTACCGCCTGGTGGTGAGCCGCGCCTGCCCGTGGGCCAACCGCGCGATCATCGTGCGCCGGCTGCTCGGCCTGGAGGACGTGCTCTCCATGGGAATCGCGGGCCCGACGCACGACGAACGCAGCTGGACGTTCGATCTGGACCCCGGCGGCCGCGATCCGGTGCTCGGCATCGAACGGCTCCAGGAGGCGTTCTTCAAGCGCTACCCGGGCTACGACAAAGGCATCACCGTCCCGGCGATCGTGGACGTGCCGACCGGCGAAGTGGTCACCAACGACTTCGCGCAGATGACCCTGGACCTGTCGATGGAATGGGCCGACCACCATCGCGAGGGAGCGCCGGAGCTCTACCCGCCGGAACTGCGCAACGACATCGACGACATCAACAAGTACGTCTTCGCCGACGTCAACAACGGCGTCTACCGGGCCGGCTTCGCGGGCTCGCAGGAGGCGTACGAGAAGGCGTACCACCGCCTCTTCGACCGCCTCGACAAGCTCACGGACCGCCTCTCTCAGCAGCGCTACCTGGTCGGGGACACGATCACGGAGGCGGACGTCCGGCTGTTCACGACCCTGGTGCGCTTCGACCCGGTGTACCACGGGCACTTCAAGTGCAACCGGAGCAGACTCACGGAGATGCCGGTGCTGTGGGCGTACGCCCGGGACCTGTTCCAGACGCCCGGCTTCGGCGACACGATCGATTTCGTCCACATCAAGCGGCACTACTACGAGGTCCACCGGGACATCAATCCGACCGGGATCGTGCCGGTGGGCCCGGATCTGAGCAATTGGCTCAGCGAGCACGGGCGGGAGAAGCTGGGCGGACGGCCGTTCGGGGACGGCACACCTCCGCCCCCGCCGAAGGCCGAGGAGGTCGTGCCGGAGGGGCACGGGGCTTCCTGAGCCGGCTTCTGCGCGGGCGCCTGGTCGTCCGGCAAACGGCCGTGGTCGGCTTTCGGGCCTCCGGTTGACCGTCTCGCGCGGAGCGCGGGCGTCCGCGCGGCCCGTTTGCGCGCGACCGGAATCGGCGAGCCTGCCTGTTTCCGCACCGAGCGCCTTCCAGGCCGTCCACTCTTGGCGCCGGCCGCCTTCGTCAGAGGCCGCGGGGTGCGAGGGTCTCGCGAAGCAGGTCCGCGAGCTGTTTCTGCTTGCCCGGCGGCAGATGCGAGAGCAGCCGCCGCTGCTCGGCGAGACCGGCGCCGACCGCCTGGTCGATGACGTCGCGGCCCTTCGTCGTCAGCTGGACCTGGACGCTGCGCCGGTCCGTGGGCGACGGCAGGCGTACGACCAGGCCTGCGCGCTCGAGCCGGTCGAGCCGGGCGGTCGTGCCGCCGGTGCTGAGCATCATCGACGCGGCCAGGGCTCCCGGTGAGAGCTGGAACGGCTCGCCGGCGCGGCGCAGGGTCGCCAGGACGTCGAACTCGGGGCGGCCGATCCCGTACGGCGCGTACGCCTGCTCCACCGCGTCGCCCGCCAGGCGGGACAGGCGGAAGATCCGGCCGAACACGGCCATCGCCGTGGTGTCCAGGTCGGGGCGCTCCGCGCGCCACTGGTCGATGATCCGGTCGACTCCGTCGGTGGTGCTCACCCGACCATTATCTCGACGTCGAACTTCTTGACAAGAAGAAAACCGTGGCGGAGTCTCTTGATGTCGAGATACTTGACGTGGAGGTAATGCCATGCGCTCGCCGGTGCTGCTCGTGACCGCCCTGACCCCTGTCGCATGGGGCACCACGTACGTGGTGACGACCGAGTTCCTCCCCGCGGGGCGGCCGTTCCTCGGCGGGGCGTTGCGGGCGCTGCCCGCGGGTCTTCTCCTGCTGGCGCTGACCCGGCGATTGCCGCGCGGCGACTGGTGGTGGCGTTCCGTGGTGCTCGGGACGCTCAACATCGGGCTCTTCTTCGGTCTGCTGTTCGTCAGCGCCTACCGGCTGCCCGGCGGCATGGCGGCTGTGCTCGGTGCGGCGCAGCCCCTGGTCGTCGCCGGCCTCACGGTGCTGGTGCTGCGCAAACGGGTGTCGATGCGTACGGTTCTCTGCGCGGTCGCCGGCGCGGCAGGAGTGACCCTCGCCGTTCTCACCGCGACCGCGCGCCTGGATCCGATCGGGATCGCCGCCGGGTTGGCCGGCACCGCCTCGATGGCGCTCGGAATCGTGCTGACCAAACGGTGGGGGCAGCCCGGCGTCTCACCGCTCACCGTGACGGCGTGGCAGCTGACGGCGGGCGGCCTGCTGCTGGCGCCGCTGACGCTCGTGCTGGAGGGGCCACCGCCCGCGCTGACGGCTGCGAACGTCGCGGGGTACGCGTATCTGTCGCTGGTCGGCACCGCGCTCGCGTACACGGTCTGGTTCCGCGGCCTGGACCGCCTGCCGGCCACGCGGGTCTCCCTGCTCGCGCTGTTGTCACCGCTGGTCGCGACGGCGCTGGGCTGGGCGGCGCTGGGGCAGGCGCTCTCCGCGCCGCAGGTGGCCGGCATGGTGCTGGCATTCGGCGCTGTGGTGGTCGGCGCGTCGGCCCGCGACTCTGACGGCGGGGCAGGCGTCGGGGTCCGCCACGACGATCGAGACCTGCCGGGCACGGGGGCGGGCGCGCGGGAACCCGGCGCTAGCGGAGGTCGGTGTTCTCGACGATCCGGGTCGGGAAGCCCGTACGAGCCGCGCGCAGCATCGCCTTGCCGAGCCGGTCGGTTGTCGTCGCGTACCGCGGCAGGTAGCGGACCAGCAAAGGGGTGAGCGGGGCCATCACCGTGTAGACAGCGCGGTACAACCGGGTCTTCGAGGTCGCGCCGTGCGTCGGCTGGATGAACCCGGGGCGGAAGCCGTACCCGTGCTTGAAGAGCTTGATGACCTCCAGCTCGGTGCGGCCCTTCACCCGCGCCCACATCGCCCGGCCGTCCACATCGGTCCCCGCGCCGGAGACGTAGATGAAAGTCATGCCGGGGTTGTGCTTCGCGAGCGTGCGGGCCGCCGCGACCGGATAGTCGTAGGAGACACGCGTGTACGTCGCCTCGTCGACGCCGGCCGACGAGATGCCGAGGCAGTAGAAGCACGCGTCGTACCCGTCGAGCCGGTCGTCGATCGGGGTGAGGTCGGCGAAGTCACCCAGCGTGATCTCGGTCAGCTTGGGGTGACGTACGCCCGTCGGCTTGCGCACCACCGCGAGCACCTCGTCCACGTCCTGCGCCAGCAGACTCTCGCGGAGCGCGCCCTGGCCGACCATGCCGGTCGCGCCGAAGATGATGACCTTCATTCCTCGTCCTTCGTCAGCAGCGGGACGGCTCGGGTGATGATCGTGCACCGGCGCAGGACCCCGTCCGGCAGGGACCGGGACCTGAGGAAAGCCCGCCGGGGTTTCCTTTCCGGGGATGCCGCAGCGCCGGGACCCGGCCCACCGGCCGGGGCGCGCAGCCGGGCCGGACGTCCGGATGGAACGAGCGCGGACGGGCGTCCACGACGCGGGCGCCGGGGACCGCCAGCATACGCCGCCGACCGGCCGGCCACCTGTCATTCCGCCCGTGAGCTGGGACGTCACCCGTCCGGCGGAAAACGTCGTACCCGGCTTCTACAGTGCTCCGGTGCCCGTTGAACGATGGTCCGCAGCCCAGGTCACCGCCGTCGCCCCCGACGCCGGGTCGCTCAAGGGCGCCCGCAGCGTCAGCTCTCCCGGGAAGTGGCAGGAGTGCGGCCTGCTCGACGACGTGCTGTGGGGGCTGTGCAAGGGCAGCGGCAAGAATCCGTACCAGGTGTGCGTGGACCTGTCCGGTCCGGCGTACAAGTGCTCCTGCCCGAGCCGTAAGTTCCCCTGCAAGCACGCGCTGGGCCTGCTGCTGATGTGGGCCGAGGGCGGTGCTGCCGACCCGGCCGCCACGCCGCCCGCGTTCGTCGCGGAATGGCAGGCGGGCCGCGCCGCGCGGGCCGCCAAGGCGGCCGCCCCGAAGAGCGCCGGACCGGCCGACCCGGCCGCCGCGGAGAAGCGCGCCCGCCAGCGCGAGGACCGGGTCGCGGCCGGCATGGCGGAGCTGAGCCGGTGGCTCGACGATCAGGTGCAGCACGGGCTGGCGGCCGCCGAGCAGGCCGGTCACCGCCCGTTCGACACGATGGCCGCCCGGCTCGTCGACGCCCAGGCCCCGGCCGCCGCGTCCGCGGTAAGGCGGCTGGGCAGCGTGGCCGGGATCGGTCCGTCCTGGGCCGACCGGCTCCTCGGCGACCTGGCGATGCTGCGGTTGCTGGTCGCCGGCCACGAACGTCTCGACGCCCTCCCGCCCGACCTGGCGGCCACCGTGCGGGCGCGGATCGGTTTCCCCGTCGCCACGGAGGACGTCCTCGCCACACCCGCCGTGCACGACCACTGGCAGGTGCTCGGCCGGACCGACAGCGACGACGGCACGATCACCACGCGGCGCATCTGGCTGCTCGGTGTCGAGAGTGGACGGTTTGCGCTGCACCTGTCGTTCGCCGCGCCGGGGCAGACGCTCGCCGCGGATCTGGTGCCCGGCACGTCGTTCGATGCCGACCTGTGCTTCTATCCCGGGGCCGCGCCTCTGCGCGCGCTGCTCAAGGACCGGCAGACCACACCGCGCCCGATGGCCGCGCCCGTCGGCGCGACGGGCCTGCGGGAAGCGTTGAGCCGCTGGACCGACGTGCTCGCCGCCGAGCCGTGGCGTCACGACGTGCCCATGCTGCTCGCCGGCGTCGCACCCAGCGCGGACGGGCATCTCACCGACGCAGCGGGCGAGTCGCTGCCGCTGGCCGCGGGTCACCGGGAGCCCTGGTGGTTGCTGGCCGCCGCCGGCGGCGCGCCTGCGACCGTCGCCGCGGAATGGACACCGGCGGGGCTGCGGCCGCTCTCGGCGTGGGTGGACGGCAGGTTCGTCCCCGCGGCGCCCGGCGTCTTCGACGGCAGCGCGCCCCGCGCTCCCGAGCTGCCGCCCGACCTGCTGGCCACCGCGCTCGTCGGCACGGCGCGCCGGCCCTGGACGTCCTCCACAGTGGTCGTCGGTGACCGGCCGCTGCCCGTCGGGGCCGGGAGCTCCCTGCTGGAGTCGGCCGCGGCCGCCCTCGTCTACCGCCGGGCCGGCACGACGCCGGCCGGCGGGCATCCGGCCGTCGAGCCCTCCCCCGCCGAGACCGACCGGCCGCTGCCCGCCGCGGCCGGTGCGCGGCTGCTGCGGCTGTTGACCGACGGCGGGGCGCCCGGCGGGACCCAGCAGGTGCAGGAGTTGCTCGCTCAGTGGCTCACGGCTGCCGCCTCGCATGGCGGGCACGTGCCACCGGAGTCGCTGCCGGCATTGCTGGACGCCGGCCGCCGCAACACCGTGATCCGGCCGGCTGTCGGCCGGGTGGCGGGTCAGCGCGGCTCCTGGCTGGCCGCCATGCGGCCCGACTGGCGGTGGTTGCGCGACGAGGCGCCGGGCACGCCCGTCGCCGAGGATCCTGCGGTCTGGCAGACGGGTACGGGCGGAGAACGGCTGGCCCACCTCACCCGGCTGCGCGAGGCCGACCCGGCCGCCGGGCTCGCCCTGCTGCGCAGCACCTGGGGCACGGAGGCGCCGGAGGACCGCGCGCGGTTCGTCGGCGCGCTGCGCACCGGTCTCTCCCCCGCCGACGACGAGTTCCTGGACACGGTGCTGGACGACCGCCGCAAGGAGGTGCGCGAGGCCGCCCTGGACCTGCTGCAACGACTGCCCGGGTCGACCCTCGGTCGCCGGATGGCCGAACGTGCCGTCGCCGCCGTACGCCTCGAGCGCCGTACCTTCGGCCGCGACCGGCTCGTGGTCACGCCGCCGGCCGAGCTGACCCCCGAGCTGCGCCGCGACGGGGTGGCCGCGCAGCCCGCCCGCGGCACCGGCGTCCAGGCGTGGCTGCTGGAGGAGGTCGTCGCCGGCACGCCGCCGGCCACCTGGACCGAGGCGTTCGGCCGGGACCCCTCGGCCGTCGTGGACCTCGCCCGCGGCAACGACTGGGAGACGCCGCTGCTGCACGGCTGGGCGAAAGCGGCGATCGTGCAGGGCGACTCGGCCTGGGCCGCGGCGCTCGTGCACAACGACACCCGGGAGAACACCGCCGGGCTGCGCGAGGCGGTGCGCTGGGACCTGCACCTGCTGCTGCCCCCGGCCGACCTCGCGCGGATCGCCGCCGACTTCCTGCGCCGCGAGGACCACCTCGCTCATCGGCTCCTCGCCGTCCATCCCGGCGTGTGGCCCGACGAGCTCGCCGTCGCGGTCGTCGAGACGATCGCGCACCGGGCCCGTACCGACCGGCACAGCTGGCAGCTCGCGGAGCTGTGCCGGGCCGCCGCGCTCGCCATGCCACCCGCGTACGCGACGCACCTCGCCACGCTCGCGGCTCAGCTCGACCAGGATTCCGCCGACCCCTCGCGGGTACGCCCGGTGGCCGAGCTGGCCCGCATCCTCACCTTCCGCCACGAGATGCTCCAGGAGTTCCAGTGACCGACCGCACCGAACAGCGCCTCCCGCAGGCTCCCGGCGACGCCGGGGAGGGCGCGTCCGGTAAGCCCGGCCCGACGGCTCTGCGCCCGCACGCCGAGGACCAGTACGCCGACGAGCTGGCCCTGCTCGCCGCGACCGACGACCGGCCCCGCCCGCCCGGCTGGCGGCTGTCCCCGCAGGCGGTCGTGACGTACCTGCTCGGCGACGGCGCGAAGATCACCCCGAAGTACGTCGGCCCGCGCCGGCTCATGGAGGTGGCGGTCTCCACCCTGGTCACCGACCGTGCGCTGCTGCTGCTCGGCGTGCCCGGCACCGCCAAGACCTGGGTGTCCGAGCACCTCGCCGCGGCGATCAGCGGAGACTCGACGCTGCTGGTGCAGGGCACGGCGGGCACGGCGGAGGAGGCCATCCGGTACGGCTGGAACTACGCCCGCCTGCTCGCCGAGGGCCCGTCCGAGGCGGCCCTGACCCCCAGCCCGGTCATGCGTGCCATGCAGACCGGCGCGATCGCCCGCCTCGAGGAGCTCACCCGCATCCCGTCCGACGTGCAGGATGCGCTGATCACGATCCTCTCCGAGAAGACGCTGCCGGTGCCGGAGCTCAATACCGAGGTCCAGGCGCAGCGCGGCTTCAACCTCATCGCCACCGCCAACGACCGCGACCGCGGCGTCAACGAGCTGTCCAGCGCGCTGCGCCGGCGGTTCAACACGGTCGTGCTGCCGGTGCCCGCCTCGGCCGACGACGAGGTCGAGATCGTCGCGCGCCGCGTCGCCCAGATGGGCCGCTCGCTCGACCTGCCGGAGGTGCCCGCCGCCCTGGAGGAGATCCGCCGCGTGGTGACGGTCTTCCGCGAGCTGCGCAGCGGCATGACCGAAGACGGCCGCACCAAGCTCAAGTCGCCGACCGGCACGCTCTCCACCGCCGAGGCCATCTCCGTCATCACCAACGGTCTCGCGCTGGCCGCCCACTTCGGCGACGGCACCCTGCACCCGGGCGACGTCGCCGCCGGCATCGTCGGCGCGGTGGTCAAGGACCCGGTGTCGGACAGCGTGGTGTGGCGCGAATACCTGGAGACGGTGATCCGCGAACGCAGCGACTGGCGTGACTTCTACCGCGCGGCCCGCGATGCCTGACAGCACCCGGTCCGCGACGCTCGAGGCCGCGCCGCCCGCGGTGGGCGAGCGGCTCTACGGCATCCGGCATCACGGCCCGGGGTCCGCCCGTGCGGTGGTGGCCGAGCTGGACCGGCAGCGCCCGTCGATCCTGCTCGTCGAAGGGCCGCCGGAGGCCGACGACCTGGTGCGCTGGGTCGCCGACGAGGGCCTGCAGCCACCGGTCGCGCTGCTCGGCTATGCGGCGGACGATCCGCGGCGGTCGGCGTTCTGGCCGTTCGCCGTGTTCTCGCCGGAATGGCAGGCGATCCGGTGGGCGGTGACGAACGGCGTGCCGGTCCGGTTCTTCGACCTGCCGTATGCGTACCGGCTGACGGACACACGCACGCCGGACACGCCGCCGGCCGCGGGACCGCCGTCCCCGGGTGGTCAGGCGGCCCCGGGCGGTGGGGTCCTTCCCTCGGCCGGCGGACCGTCGTCTGTGGACGACGACGTCCCGTCGGCCGCACCGGAACCCGAGAATGCGGGCCGGCCGGCGGCCGGGAGCACGGCTCAGCCGCCGGCAGAGGACGAGGCCGAGACCGTGGACCAGCCGCCGGCCAGGTTCCGGCCGGTCGATCCGATCGGTGAGCTGGCGCGCGCCGCCGGGTACGACGATCCGGAGCGGTGGTGGGAGGACGTCGTCGAGCATCGGGGCATGCCCGCGTTCGAGGCGATCGCCGAGGCGATGGCCGCGATCCGCGAGTCGTCACCCGAGGATCCCGAGGATCTGGTGCGCGAGGCGTACATGCGGACCGTGCTGCGGGAGGTGCGGCGAACGCATCAGAACATCGCCGTGGTGTGCGGTGCCTGGCATGTGCCCGCACTGGCTCGCAAGGTTGCCGTCAAGGACGATGCCGCGCTGCTCAAGGGGCGGAAGAAGACGAAGGTCACCTTCACGTGGGTGCCGTGGACGTACGGGCGGCTCGCCTCGTGGTCCGGGTACGGGGCCGGGGTCCGGTCGCCCGGCTGGTACCACCACCTGTTCGCCACCGGGTCCGATGTGGTCCCGCGGTGGCTGGTCGACGCCGCCGGGGTGTTGCGGGCCGAGGGGGTGCCGACGTCGTCCGCGCACGTCATCGAGGCGACGCGGCTGGCCGAGGCCCTCGCCACCCTGCGGGGCCGGCCGCTCGCCGGGCTCGCCGAGGTCACCGAGGCCGCCGAGGCGGTGATGTGCGACGGGGAGCCGTTGCGCACCGAGCTGATCGGGCGGCGACTCGTCGTCGGGGAGCGGCTGGGCGCGGTGCCCGACGACATGCCCGCCGTACCGTTGGCCAAGGACCTGGCCGCGCAGCAGCGGGCCGTACGCCTCAAGCCGGAGGCCCTGGAACGGTCCCTCGAGCTGGACCTGCGCCGCGACATCGACCTGGCACGCAGCCGGCTGCTGCACCGGATGCGCGCGATCGGCGTGCCGTGGGGTGAGCCCGACACCGCGCGGCGCGGCACCGGCACGTTCCGGGAGCAGTGGCGGCTGCGGTGGCTACCCGACTTCGCGGTCCAACTGGTCGAGGGCAGCATGTACGGCACGACCGTGGCGGCCGCCGCGACCACGAAGGTGACCGACGCCGCCCGCGACGCCGCCACGCTCGGGGACGTGACCGCGCTGGTCGAGGTGTGCCTGCTCGCCGATCTGGGTGACGCGTTTCCGCCGGTGCTCGCCGCGCTCGACGCCCGGGCCGCCGTCGACGCCGACCTCAACCATCTGATGGCCGCGATCCCCGCGCTCGCCCGCACGTTGCGGTACGGCGACGTGCGCCGTACCGATGTCGCGGGCCTGGAGTCGGTGGCCGCCGGGCTGCTCACCCGGGTGTGCGCGGGCTTGCCCGCGGCGGTGGGTTCGCTGTCCGACGAGGCCGCGAAGGAGCTGCGCACCCATGTCGACGGGGTGCACCGGGCGGTCGGCCTGCTCGACGACGACGAGCTGCGTGACCGCTGGCTGGCCACGCTGGAGTCGGTGTCACGCCGCGCCGACCTGCACGGGTTGCTCGCCGGCCGGCTGACGCGGCTGTTGCTGGACGCGGGCCGCCTCGAGACCACCGAGGTGCGGCGGCGATTGCGGCTGCCGCTGACGATCGGCACACCACCCGCGCACGGCGCCGCGTGGGTGGAGGGCTTCCTGTCCGGGGGCGGGCTCCTGCTCGTGCACGACGACGCGCTGCTGGCGTTGCTCGACGAGTGGCTCGCCGACATCCCGGCGGACGCCTTCGACGACGTGCTGCCGCTGCTGCGCCGGACGTTCGGGGCGTTCGCCACCGGTGAGCGCCGCGCGATCGGTGAACGGATCGCCGGCACCGGGGCGCGCGGCGCGGAGACACCGGTGGAACTGGATCACGAAAGGGCGGCGCGGGCGCTGCCCACGCTGGGGATTCTCTTGGGCAGGGAGGTCGGATGACCGGCATCGAAGACCCGGCGCGGCGCGAGCGCCTGCGCCGGTGGCGGCTCGTGCTGGGTGGCCCGGCCGACGAAGCCCTGGGTACGGCGGAGGGCCGCGACGCACGCATGGACGCCGCATTGGCCGCGCTCTACGACGGTACGGGCGAGAGCGAGGGCACGCGCACGTCCCGGTCCGCGGGGCTGGGCGGGTCCGCACCGAAGGTGGCCCGCTGGCTCGGCGACATCCGTGAGTACTTCCCCAGCACGGTCGTGCAGGTCATGCAGGCCGACGCGATCGAGCGCCTGGATCTGACCAGGCTGCTGCTCGAACCCGAGATGCTGCAGGCAGTGGAACCGGACGTCCACCTCGTCGGGACGCTGCTGTCGCTCAACCGGGTCATGCCGGAACAGACGAAGGACGCGGCCCGTCAGGTCGTCCGCCGGGTCGTCGCCGACCTGGAGCAGCGGATCAGCCAGAAGACCCGGGCGGCGATCAGCGGGGCGCTCAACCGCGCGGCCCGGATCAACCGTCCGAAGCTGACGGACATCGACTGGGACCGTACGATCCGCGCCAACCTGAAGCACTATCAGGCGCAGCACCGTACGGTCATCCCGGAACGGCTCGTGGGCTACGGCCGCCGCACCACCGCGATCCAGCGCGACGTCGTCCTCTGCGTCGACCAGTCCGGCTCCATGGCGGCGTCGGTGGTGTTCTCCGGCGTGTTCGGCGCCGTGCTCGCCTCGATGCGGTCGCTGAAGACGTCGCTGGTGGTGTTCGACACGGCGGTCGTCGACCTGACCGACCAGCTCGCCGACCCGGTGGAGGTGCTGTTCGGCACCCAGCTCGGCGGTGGCACCGACATCAACCGCGCCATCGCGTACGGCCAGCAGCTCATCACCCGCCCCCGGGACAGCATCTTCGTGCTGATCAGCGACCTGTACGAGGGCGGCGTCCGGGAACAGATGCTGCGGCGGGTGGCGGAGATGACGGCGGCCGGGGTGCAGGTGGTGGTGCTGCTGGCGCTGTCGGACGAGGGCGCGCCGGCGTACGACCACGAGAACGCCGCGGCGCTGGCGGCCATGGGGGTGCCGGCGTTCGCGTGCACGCCCGACGCGTTCCCGGATCTGATGGCGGCGGCCATCGAACGGCGGGATCTCATGGCGTTCGCGCAACGGCTCGCGGACAAGTAGATGGAGGCGGCGGCTGGACGGGGCAAGCCCGTCGGGAACGGCGCAGCGGTACGTGCGCTCGGGCGTCACGACCGTGTGTCGCCGCCCTGGCTCACGGCTGGAAGAGCCAGGAGAGGGCGGTGAGGCTCTTGGTCGCGTACTCGTGACGGCCGGTTTCGATCCCGTAGGCGAGGTCGGCGACGAGACCGCAGCGGGCATGGAACCAGACCCGCTGGACCGCCGCCGGGTCCTCCGGCGGCGAGGCGGCCGCGAGGGCGGCCGGGCCGAGGTCGCGCAGGATGAGGCCGTAGTCGCGGGCCGGGTCGCCGACCGCGGCGTCGCTCCAGTCGATGACGCCGGTCACCGTGCCCGTGCCGGGGTCGACGAGCACGTGCTCGATGCCGAGGTCCTGGTGCGAGAACACCAGCACCGGCGCGGGCTCCGGCGGCGGGGTGGCGAGGAACGCCGCGACGGCCGCACGGTACGCCGCCGGCACCCGCTCGGCGACCGACGGCCACAGCTCGCGCGCCTCGGCCAGCCACTCCTCCGGCGGCGCGTCGTCCACCTGGGCGAAGCCGGCGACCCGCTCGGGCGGCACGGCGTGCAGGGCCGCGAGGAGAGCGCCGAGCTGCGCCGCCACGTCCGGGCGAGGCTCGACGGCGATGAGCGGTACGCCGGGCAGCCGCGGCCAGGCCAGGCAGCCGCCGCGAGGGTCGGCGAAGATCGGATGAGGCACGGGCACCGGCGAGATGCCGGCCACGAACTCCAGCAACCGAGCCTCCGCGCCCACATCGACCCCAACCCCGCCGCCGACCGTGCCCGCAGCCGGCGCAGGTGGTTCCGCGTCGGCCGCCGGGGCTCGGCGGAAGCGGACCACGAGGTCGCCGTTCAGCAGGTACGCGTTGTGCTCCAGCCCCGCGCCCAGCGGCTCCACCGTAGGAAACACCCGTCGACCGTAGCCCCCACGCCGCTACGGGGTGACGAGTCCTGTCCGGTACGCGATGACGACCAGTTGCGCCCGGTCGCGGGCGCCCAGCTTGACCATGGCGCGGCTCACGTGCGTACGGGCGGTGGCCGGGCTCAGGAACAATGCCGCCCCGATCTCGTCGTTGCGCAGTCCCTGGCCGACGAGCGCCACCACCTCGCGTTCGCGGTCGGTGAGGACGGCGAGCCGGTGCGAGGCTGCCTTGTCGGCCGTTCGCCGGGCCGTGAACTGGGCGATGAGCCGTCGCGTGACGGCCGGTGCGAGCAGGGCGTCTCCCGCGGCCACCACGCGGACGGCGTGCAGCAGCTCCGCGGGGCCGGCGTCCTTGAGCAGGAAGCCGCTGGCGCCGGCCTCCAGGCCCTCGAAGACGTACTCGTCGGTGTCGTACGTGGTCAGGATCAGGATGTGCACCCCGTGCAGCCCGGCCGTGGCGGCGACCTCCCGGGTGGCCTGAATGCCGTCCATCCCGGGCATGCGGATGTCCATGAGCACCACATCGGGGCGCAGGGCGCGGGCCTGTGCCACGGCTTCGGCGCCCGTGGTGGCCTCCCCGACGACCGTGATGCCGTCCTCGCTGTCGAGGAGCAGCCGGAAGCCGGACCGTACGAGGCGTTCGTCGTCGGCCAGCACGACCGTCACGGGCCGCGCCGGGATGCCCGGGCCGGTCATGCGTTCGCCGTTGCGGTGGAGGTGAGCGGCAGCGTGGCGGTGACAGCGAACCCTCCGCCGTCCCGCGGACGGGCGTCGAGGTCCCCGCCCAGCAGCCGGCAGCGCTCGCGCATGCCCGTTATCCCGCGGCCCGGCCCACCGGGATCCGGGCCTGCCGGGGACGGTCCGGCCGCTGCGGAGGCGGGCCGCCGAGGCGCGGCACGGGTGGGGCGCGGGCCCTCGTCGGTCACCCGGATCCGCACCTCGTCGGCGTCGTAGTCGACGGCCACCGTGACCCGCGTCGGCCCGGCGTGGCGGATCACGTTGGTGATCGACTCCTGCAGGATCCGGTATACGGCGCTGCCCACGGCCGTCGGCACGGCCGGGGGCGCGGACGCCGCTTCCAGCCGTACGTCGAGGCCGGCCGCGCGCGCCGCGGTGGTGAGCTCGCCGATCTCGCCGAGACCGGGGTGCGGGGCCCGCCCGTCGCCGGCGCCGCGCAGCACTCCCAGGATGGTCCGCATCTCCTGCAACGCCCGCGCACTGGTCTGCTCGATGACCTCGAGAGCCTCCCGCGCCCGATCCGGCGGTCGCCCGGCCTGGGACCCGGCACCACCGCCGGCGGGCCCAGCATCGGCAAGAGCCTCGGACCCAGCACCACCGCCGGCGGGCCCGGCAACGGCAAGAGCCTCGGACCCAGCACCACCGCCGGCGGGCCCGGCAACCGCAGGAGCATCAGGACCAGCGCCACCGTCCCGGGCGAGCACGTGGGCGGTCACCCCCGCCTGGACGTTGATCACCGCGATCGCATGCGCCACCGTGTCGTGGACCTCGCGGGCGATCCGGAGGCGTTCCTCGGCAACCCGGGCCGACGCCTCCCGCTCCCGGGTTCGTTCCGCCAGTTCGGCCCGCTGCACCGCTTCGGCCGCGATGACCTTCCGGGTACGGACGCTTTCGCCGAGGGCCGCGCTCATCACCGAGGCGCCGATGCGGAAGAACACCCAGCCGATCGCGGCCGGCGGCTGGATGCCGTCGGCCGCGATCAGCCAGACGGTGGCGAGGACGGCGATCCCGGTTCCGGCCACGATCAGCGACCGGCGTCCGTCGCCGAGGGCGGTGAGGGTGTAGAGGGCCACGAAGAGGCCGAGCCAGCCCGGCCCGTCCGGGAAGCCGAGGACGTAGTAAGCCACGCTGATCAGCGCGGTCGTGGCGAAGACGGCGACGGGCCGGCGGCGGCGTACGGCGATGACCGCGCCGCCCGCGATCAGCAGGACGTAGCCGAGGTGGCCGAGGTCCGTCAGCGGGCGCACGACCGTTCCGGGGTCGCCGTGCGTACGCGAGACCGTGCCCTGGACCTGCATGACGACGACGAACAGTGCCAGCAGCAGGTCCTGCGCCCACACGGGCGGGCGGTACGGCATGCCGTGAGTCTAGGAGCCCGGCACCCGCACCGGATCCTCCCGGCGGCGTAGCGGCGTACGTCGAGCTGCGTATGCGCTGTCGCCCACCGGCGGGCGACGGGCCGGTTCCGGGACGCGACGATCGACGGCATCGTCAGAGAAGGAGGGCTCCCATGTCGTACGAACTCGGCGAAGGGCGGCTCGTGCCCAGCATCGCCGCCCTGATCGCCCTCGCCGGTGTGGTGGCCGCGGGATGGGCACTGGCCCGCGCGGGGCGGACCGATCGCACCACGAACGCCACCGCCGCGGAGAAGGCCGCAGTCGCGGCGGCTGCGGCGGGGATCGTCAGCGCCGTCGTCGGCGGCCTGCACGCCGCGAACGCCGCCGGCGGCCTGGGCACGGGCAACGGCCTGGCCGGGGCGGTGGTCGCCCTGGTCCTGGGAGTGATCGCGACGGTCCTCGCCGGCGTCGCGCTCATGAGAAGCCGAACCCGGGGCCGCAGAACCGAGAAGCAAGGCCGAGCCCTGAGCTGAGGGGCCGAGGTCAGGAAAGGACGATCGCCGTCAGCACAAGCCCGTCGACGACCAGGAACCGCCCCGCCAGCGAGGAGAACGGACCATCCCGCAGCACCCGCGCCGAGAACCCCGCACCGTGAGGATCGAAGGTCACCTCGGCTTCCTCGAACCCCAGCCACTCTCCCGTACGCGGAAACCACACCTTGTAGATCGACTCCTTCGCGCTGAACAGCAACCGTTCCCAGAAGACGTCCGGGTGCTGCTGCGCGAGTTCCGCGAGGTGCTCCCGTTCGGCGGGCAGCGACACCAGGTCGAGGACGCCGCCGGGCAGCGGTCCGTGCGTCTCGGCGTCGATGCCGACGCCGGTGACGTCGCGGGCGCGCGCGACCGCCGCCGCCCGGTAGCCCGCGCAATGCGTGAGGCTGCCGACGATCCCGGACGGCCAGATCGGCGCGCCGCGGTCGCCGCGCAGGATCGGCGCCGGGGGGACGTCGAGTGTCGCGAGGGCTTGGCGGGCGCAGTGGCGTACGGTCGTGAACTCGTTGCGGCGCTTGGGGGCCGCGGTGGCCACCAGCGCCGCCTCCTCCGGGAACAGGGTGGCCGTGGGCGGGTCGTCGAGGGCGTACGCCGAACGGACGGTCGCCGGCAGGATGCGCGCGATCATGCCGCGACGGGCGGAAGGAAGGCGTCGTCGACCGCGGCCGGCTGGTCCACGCCATCGGAGACGATCGAGGGCATGGCCGGAACCCTACCGGGCGGATACTGATCGGGTGGGACCCGAGATCCGGCGCATGATCGCCGCGTTGCCGTCGTCGCCGGGCGTCTACCGGTTCCGGGACGAGCGGGGCCGGGTGCTCTACATCGGCCGGGCGACCGGGCTGCGCTCGCGGGTGGCCTCGTACTGGGGCGGCCTCGGCGATCGGCGGCACCTGGCCCGGATGGTGCCGCGGGTGACCCGGATCGAGGCGCTGAGCTGCGATTCGGTGCACGAGGCGGCCTGGCTGGAGCGGAACCTGCTCGAGGAGTCGCTGCCGCGGTGGAACAGGACGCGTGGCGGCCAGGAGGTTCCGGCGTACCTGGTGGTGGATGCCCGGCCGGCCACCGCGGGGGTGCGGGCCGTCCACGAGCCGGTGGCCGCGACGCCGGGCGTGACCCTCTTCGGTCCGTACCTGGGCGGGGTGCGGGCGCGGACGGCGGTGCAGGCGCTGCACCGCGTGCAGCCCTTGGCGTACACGAGGACGGGACTGACCGGCGCGGAGCGTGACCTCGCCGCACGCCGCGGGGTCGCGCCGGCCGATCGCGAGGATCTCGCCGCGACCGTCGCGTCGGTCCTGCACCGCGAGGCCGGCGCGGTCGCGGCGGCCCGGGCATTCCTGGAAGGGGTACGCGACAGAGCGGCCGCAGCGCTCGCGTTCGAGCTGGCGGCCCGCGTGCAGGACGAGGTGCGGGCGCTGGAGTGGGTGACCGCGCCGCAGCAGGTCACGACCCGCGAGGCGGTGGCCCTCACGGTCGAGGGCTGGTCGGACGGGCTCCTGGTCTCGTGCACGGTGCGCGACGGCCGGCTGCGGACGTGGACGCAGCGCCGCACGAGCCGCCCGGCCGAGCCGGCGCCACCGGGCTGGGCGGCGTTCGCCGTGCGCAACGCCACCCTCGCCGCGGCGCTGGCGCGCTCTACGCTTCAGGCGTGACGATCGCGTACGGGTGGCGGGCCGGATTCGTCAACGCCGAGCTCGACGCGTTGCACGCCGAGGGTTTCGGCACCGGGCCGCTGGGCACCGACTGGGAGGCCCGGGTACGCCGGCACAGCCTGGGCTGGGTCTGCGCGTACGACGGGGACCGGCTGGCCGGCTTCGTCAACGTGCCGTGGGACGGCGGCGAGCACGCGTTCGTCGTCGACACGGTCGTGGCCGCGGACGTGCGCGGCGCCGGGGTCGGCACGGCCCTGGTCGCCGCCGCCGCCGACGGGGCCCGCCGGGCCGGGTGCCGCTGGCTGCACGTGGATTTCCTGCCGGAGCTGTCGTCGTTCTACCTGCGGGCGTGCGGTTTCCGGCCGACCGCCGCCGGACTACTAGCACTGTGAAGGGATCACCATGCCACTGACCGGCGAGTACGCTCCCAGCCCCTCCGACTGGGCGCGCGAGCAGGCGGAGAAGTTCGAGGCCAGCCGCGGCGCCGAGGCGAACACCCTGCAAGGCGTGCCGATCATCCTGCTCACCACGCTGGGCGCGAAGAGCGGCAAGCTGCGCAAGACCCCGCTCATGCGGGTCGAGCACGACGGCGAGTACGCGGTCGTCGCCTCCAAGGGCGGCGCGCCGACCCACCCGGTCTGGTACCACAACATCGTCAAGAACCCGCACGTCGAGCTGCAGGACGGCGCCGAGAGGCACGACTACGCGGCGCGGGAGGTCTCCGGCGAGGAGCGGGACACCTGGTGGCGGCGCGCCTGCGAGGTGTGGCCGGCGTACGCGGACTACCAGACCAAGACCGACCGCCTGATCCCGGTCTTCGTCCTCACCCGCATGTGATCCCGGCGCGCCCGGCCCGGCGCAGGCAGCGGCCCGAGCGGCGACCGCCGGCGGGTCAGCCGCCCGGGCCCCGGCAGCGGGCGTCAGCAGGTCAGGCGGGCGGGCCCGGGCAGCGGGGCGTCAGCGGGTCAGGCGGGCGGGCCCGGGCAGCGGGGCGTCAGCAGGTCAGGCGGGCGGGCCCGGGCAGCGGGACGTCAGCGGGTCAGGCGGGCGGCCCGGGCCGAGCGGGCGGCCGGCACCACCAGCGGGGTGCCGGTCTGCGGGTCCGGGATGACCTCGCAGGGCAGCCCGTACACGTCGTGCACCAGGTCCGCGGTGATGATCGTGCCCGGGTCGCCGGCCGCGACCACCCGCCCGTCCTTCATGGCGATGAGGTGGGTGGCGTAGCGGCAGGCGTGGTTGAGGTCGTGCAGCACGGCGACCAGCGTGCGGCCCTGCTCGTTGAGGTCGGCGCAGAGGTCCAGCAGGTCGATCTGGTACGCGATGTCGAGGTACGTCGTCGGCTCGTCGAGCAGCAGCAGGCCGGTCTGCTGGGCGAGCACCATCGCCATCCAGACCCGTTGCCGCTGCCCGCCGGAGAGCTCGTCGACCGCCCGGTCCGCGAGCGCCGTCACGCCCGTGGCGTCCATCGCCGCCGCGACCTGGTTCTCGTCCTCCGGGGTCCACTGTCGCAGGAGTCTCTGGTGCGGGTAGCGGCCGCGGGCGACCAGGTCGGCCACCGAGATGCCCTCCGGCGCGGTGGCCGTCTGCGGGAGCAGGCCGAGGCGGCGGGCCACCTCCTTGGCGCGGTAGGAGCCGATCTCCCTGCCGTCCAGCACCACCGCGCCCTGTTTCGGGGTGAGCAGGCCGGCGAGGGCGCGCAGCAGCGTGGACTTGCCGCAGGCGTTGGGGCCCACGATGACGGTGAACGAGCCGTCGGGGATGCTCACGTCGAGCCCGGCGGCGACCACCCGGTTGTCGTACGCGAGGGTCAGCTCCGAGCCGGACAGCCGTGACGTCATCAGCTTCCCTTCCGCCATTGCACGCTGAGCAGCCAGGCCAGGTACACCCCGCCGACCGCGCCGGTGACCACGCCGACGGGCAGCTGGGCCGGGGCCAGGAGCCGCTGCGCGACGAAGTCGCTGAGCACCATGATCAGGGCGCCGGTGACCGCGGCCGGCACGAGGGGCGGCGCCGCCGAGCCGGTGAGGCGCCGGGCGATCTGCGGCGCGGCCAGGGCCACGAACGCCACCGGGCCGCTCGTCGCCGTCGCCACCGCGCAGATCGCCACCGCCAGCAGGACGAGGATCAGGCGGGAGCGGTGCACGCGTACGCCCAGCGAGCGCGCCGGCTCGTCGCCCATCTCCAGCATCCGCAGCCGCCGGCCCAGCAGGAGCAGCGGCGGGGTCAGCACGAGCAGCGCCAGGGCGAGCAGGCGCACGTACTCCCAGGTGCGGCCGTTGAGCGTGCCGACGAGCCACACCGCGGCGGCCTGGGCGGCGTCGAGGCGGGCGCGGCCGATGAGGTAGCTGTTGAGCGCGACGAGCATCGCGCTGATGCCGATGCCGACGAGCACGACGCGCCGGATCGCGCCACCGCCGACGGCCGCGAGGGCGTACACGATCAGGGCGGTGAGGATGCCGCCGATGACCGCGCCGACGGCCGCGCCGCCGGGGCCGGTGCCGCCGACCAGGAGCGCGAGGACGGCGCCGGAGGCCGCGCCGGTGGTGAAGCCGACGATGTCCGGACTGCCCAGCGGATTGCGCGACAGGCTCTGGAAGACCGCGCCGGACAGGCCGAAGGCGGCGCCGGTGAGCACGGCCAGGGTGACGCGCGGCAGCCGCAGGTCGAGCAGGATGAAGCGGTCCGCACGGCGGCCGCCGCCCTGGAGGATCTCGGCGATGCCGGCGAGCGGCAGGCGTACGCCCACCGCCACGACCGTCCACACCACGACGGCGGCCGCGGCGACGGCCAGCAGCGCCGTCACCGCGAGCGTGCGCAGGTCGAGGCGCAGGGCGACACCCGGCGCGCGCAGGGTCAGCCGTCTGCTCACAGCGGCACGATCCGGCGACGGAGGATGACGGCGAGGAAGACCGGCGCGCCGATGAACGCCGTCACCAGGCCCGCCTGTAGCTCTCCCGGGCGCATGAGCACCCGCCCGGCGATGTCGGCGGCCAGCAGCAGCGTCGGCGCGAGCACCAGCGCGTACGGCAGCAGCCACCGCTGATCGGGCCCGACGAGCGTACGGGCGATGTGCGGCACGGCGAGCCCGACGAACGCGATGGGCCCGACCGCGGCGGTGGCCGCCCCGCAGAGCAGGACGACGGCCACGGCCGACAGCACCCGCGTGCGGGCGAGGCCGGCGCCGAGGGCCCGGGCGGTGTCCTCGCCGAGCGCGATGACGTTCAGCGACGGCCCGAGGGCGAGGGTGATCAGCGTGCCGGCGGCGATGAACGGCAGGACCCCGTACAGGACGGAGAGGTCGCGGCCGGCGAGCGCGCCCACCTGCCAGAGCCGGTAGCGGTCGAAGGTCGTGACGTCGAGCAGCGAGACCGCGTTGACGACCGCGAGCAGGGCCGCACCGATCGCCGCGCCGGCCAGCGCGAGGCGTTCCGGGGAGGCACCGGAGCGGCCGCGGGTGCCGAGCAGGTAGACGACGGCGAACGCACCCGCCGCGCCGGCGAACGCGAACCAGATGTAGCCGGTGAGCGAGGCCACACCGAGGACGCGGATCGCGAGCACGACGGCCGCCGCGGCGCCGGCGTTGATGCCGAGGATGCCGGGGTCGGCGAGCGGGTTGCGGGTCAGCGCCTGCATGAGCGCGCCGGCGAGGCCGAGCGCGACCCCGGCGGCCAGGCCGATGAGGGTGCGCGGGAGGCGCAGGTCGAGGACGATGCGGACGTCCTCGGCGCGGCCCGGGAGGCTCGGGCGCCCGTCCAGCGCGTCCCAGACGGTGCCGAGCGGGATCGCCTTGGTGCCGACCGCGATGCTGAGCGCGGCGACGGCCGCCAGCACCGCGACCGCGGCGACGAGGCCGAGGCCGCGCGTGGTGAGCCCGCCCCGGGCGCGCACGCGCGCCGGCAGGGCGGGGTATCCGGCGCGTTCGGCGGCCGCGTGGTCCCGCTCGGCCACCGCGGTCACGCCAGGGCGTCCTTGACCATCGGGACGAACTTCTCCAGCGTGTACGGCGTGCTCAGCACCGAGTTGGTGGAGAACGCGTTGACCAGGTCGGCGTCGTCGATGACGAGCAGCCGCCCCGCCTTGGCCGACGGGATGCTGTTCAGCACGGCGTCCTTCTTCAGCTCCGCGCCCGCGCCGATGCCGAAGATCACGGTGAGGTCCGCGTCGAGCAGGCCGACGCGCTCCTTGGAGACCTCGGCGTAGAAGTTGGCCGGCTTGAGGTCCTCGATCTTCTGGGAATTCTTGAAGCCGAGCGCCTCCATGAACTGCACCCGGCCGTCCCCGCGGGTGTACGCGCCGTACTGCCCGTTGAACGCGGCCGCGACCACCACGCTCTTGCCGGCGAACCCGGGGTTGGCCGCCTTCGCGTCGGCGAGGGCCTTGTCGTTGGCGGCGACCAGCGCCTCGCCCTCGGACTTCCGGCCGAGCGCCTCGGCGATCGTGAGCGTCTGGTCCTTGAGCGTGGTGCCGTACGGCTGGGTGCCCGCGGGACCGCTGAGCGTGGGCGCCAGCTTCTCCAGCTGCTCCCAGGTGGTCTTGACGTTGTCGCTCTTGGTGAACGTGACGAGGTCGGGGCGCAGCGTGGCGACCTGCTCGAAGTTGATCTCGGGTCCCTTGAGGACGGTGGGCTTGGCACCGCCGAGCCTGTCCTGCGCCCACGGGCCGACGCCGACCGGCCAGGCCTGGAACCAGTCGAGGATGCCGGTGGGGATGACGCCGAGCGCGAGCAGCACGTCGGCATCCGCCCAGCCGAGCGAGACGACGGTCTTGGGCGCCTGCTCGACGGTCGTGGTGCCGAACTGGTGGGTCACCGCGGCGGGGAAGGATCCGCCGCCGGCCGGCGCGGACGAGCCGCCGGCCGCGGGGGTGTCGGCGTCGCTGTCACCGCACGCGGCGAGCAGCCCGGCAGCTGCGACGCCCGCTGCGCCGAAGAGCAGACCACGGCGCGAGATGAGCGGGTGGGTCGCCATGTCGGGGCCTCCTGGGTCAATCGGTTAGGTAAACCTCACCTTACCTGTGATCGTTGATCTTGAAAAATGCAGCCTCGCAGGCCAGGGTCCCGTTCGGGCCAACCTGGCCGAAAACGGGATGACCGCGGACCCCGGCGAGCCGATCATGGAGGGATGCGCACCCCCCACCAGTCCGTCGACCGGCTCGGCAGCCGCCCTGTGGAGCCGGCGGCCGTCCCGCCCACCCACAACCCGCTGCCGCTGGCCGGATCCGTCGACGACGGCGACCGGCTGGTGGACGTGGTCGACCTGCTCGCCCTGGACGCCTTCGTCACGGGCCGGGAGCCGTTCGGCCGCACGAGCTACCTCGAGAACGTCCGCGCCGACGCGCCGCTCACCACCGACGACGCCCGGGTCGTGCGCGACGCCCTCGAGGAGGACAGCCACGGCCGCCTGTCCACCGGCGACGGCTGGACGCTGCACGTCACCCGCTGGAAGCAGAGCCGCCGCGCCCGCGTCACGGTCACCGCGGTCAGCGCCGAGCTGGCCGAGTCCGTGCTCGCCACGGCCACCGCCGGCGCCGTCGAGGAGCCGGAGCCCGCCGCGGACAGCGTGCCGATCGGCTTCTGGCACTTCGGCCCGCACGGCCCCCGCCGCGTCCAGCGCGAGATCGACGCGGCGCCGTGGGAGAACATCCGGGCTAACTACGCCGCTCCGGTCGCCCGTACGCTCGAGCAGCTGATGACCCTCGACGGCAGCGCGGTCAACGGCCGCCTGCTGCTCCTGCACGGCGAGCCGGGCACCGGCAAGACCACCGCGCTGCGGGCGCTGGCCCAGCAGTGGCGCGGATGGTGCCAGGTGGACTGCGTGCTGGACCCCGAGCGGATGTTCGGCGACCCGGCGTACCTGATGAGCGTGGCGCTGGGCGGTGGCGACGACGACGAGCCGCGCTGGCGGCTGCTCATGCTCGAGGACTGCGACGAGCTGATCAGCGGCGAGGCGAAGGCGAGCGCGGGACAGTCGCTGTCGCGGCTGCTCAACCTCACCGACGGCCTGCTCGGCCAGGGTCGCAACGCGTTGATCGCCATCACCACCAACGAGGACCTGGCGTCGCTGCACCCCGCGGTGGTGCGGCCCGGGCGGTGCCTGGCCAGCATCGAGGTCGGGCGGCTGCCGCACGCGGAGGCCACCGCCTGGCTGGGCACGCCGCAGGGCATCGGCCCCGACGGAGCGACCCTCGCCGAGCTGTACGCCCTCAGGACGGGCGCCCAGCCGGTGACCGTCCCGGCGACCGACCCGCCGACGGGCATGTACCTCTAGCGGCGAGCTGAACCGGTTCAGATCACCTCGCTCGCCTCCCGCGTGCGCCCGGCCGACGAATGCCGGCCGGGATGACCGACGAACAGGGTGCAGTCGCCGTCGTCCCGGCTCGGCACGGCCGGCTCGCGGGCCGGGCACCACGTGTACGGGTTGATCTCCGAGGCGCTCAGCGTCCACTGGATCCACCACATGGTCTCGCCCACCTGCTGGCCGAGGGCCGCGTGCGAGCCCTCGTGGCCCTGTTCCAGCTCACAGCGCAGCTCGGACTGCAGGCTCGGCGCCTCCGCCGGAAGGCTCCCGAAGAAGGCGATCTGGGCGGCGTCCAGCGTGATCCGGGCGGGACAGATCACCGGCTTCTCATCATCCATCGACATGCCTGCATGCGTTTCCACCCGGGGCGGTTCCTACACGTCTCCACTGAACCGGTTCTTCCACCATCCGCGCTGCGGCACCGTCTGGGTGCACGGACCCGCGGCCCGGGTGCCCGTCACCGGGGACGAGCCGCGGACGGCGTACGGCGACTACGGCACCGGCAAGGCGGCGATCGAGGAACTGCCGCGCCGCGAGACGCCGGCCGGCGGCGTGCCCTCGGTCGGCGGGGCCACTCTCTAGCCGACCGAGGCGGCCACCGTGCGCTTGTCCGCGCGGTCGGGTCCCCACGACTCCAGCCGTACCGGCGCGCCCAGCAGGTCGCCGATCTCGCCGGCCCAGTCCACCGGGCGGTGCAGCCGCCGCGGACGTGCGAGCCGCAGGGTCTCGGTGAGCCGGGCCTGGTGGTCCAGGTCGCGCGACGGCCCCGGCTCGATACGGTCCCATTCCACCCCGCCGACCTCGTACGACGTGCAGATGCGCAACTGCGGGCAGCGGGCCGGGGCGTCGAGGTGGGTGACCGCGAGCGCGTCCACGCCGCCGGCCACCTCGGCCGCGTACCGGTGGGCGACCGCGTCGAAGTGCCCCACCCGGAACGCGCCCTGCCACTCCCCCGTGCCGTTGTGCCGCTCGGGCAGGTCGAGGGGCGCCTCCGTGACGAACGGGCCGGCGCCGTGCCGGGTCGTGTACGTGCGGACCACCCCGAGCCGCTCGAACGAGTCGCACAGCGCCGCCACGTTGTCGAACGTCGTCGTGGACCAGGTCGTGTACGGGTGCCAGCCCCGCCACTCGTCCAGCAGCACGCCCTGCGCCCCCTCGAAGACGCACGGACCCCGGCCCAGCAACCGGTCCGCGTACGACGAGTCCACGATGGACACGGTGGCGCCGAACGCGGTGAAGGCGTCGGCCACGTCGTCCAGCGGTGGCGCGTCGAGCTCCCCGTAGGTTGCCGTCAGCCGGTCGCGCACCGCGGCGAGACGGCGGCGCAGGCGGGCGGGCGAGAGCACGTCGGCCACCCGCGGGGCGTCGGCGTGGCTCAGTGCGTACGCCATGGTCTGCCCGATGCCCATCCCGCACGAACCGTGCCGCGCCCCGCCGCGCCGGCGCTCGGCGGCCCGGTTCGCGGCCCGGTGCCAGGGCGTGGCGAGCAGTGCCGCGCCGTCGACGGTGAGCAGGTGGAACGGGTTGCCCAGCGACGCCGCCTCGGCGGCCAGCGCGAGCGGGTCGACCACGACGAACCGGGAGAGGTGGGTGGGCACCCCGTGGAAGGTGCCCGACCCGAACTGCGCGAACGTGTGGTGCCGGCCGCCGGCGACGACGTTGTGCGCGGCCTGCGCTCCCCCGTTGAACCGGATCACCGCGGCGATTCGGTTCGAAGCGCAGATCGCGTCCACCACCGTGCCCTTGCCGGCGTCGCCGTAGCCGAGGTCGGCGACCGCGAGGTGCCCGTTCACAGCCGCTCGTTCCCCGACCCGGCCGTTCCGGTGTCCACAGCGGACCGGACCACCGCGCCGCGGCCCGACCCGATCGGCGCGAGCGCCCGGCCGACCGAGGCGCCGGCGGCCGAACCGACCTCGACCAGGTCGGCCAGTCCCGCGTCGAGGTCGATCGCGTCCTCGCCGAGCCCGACGGTCAGCGCGATCGTCTCGCACACCGCGTCCAGGTCGTCCAGCTCGATGACCTGCTGGCCGAGCAGCCGCTTCCAGTGCGCCAGGATCTGTGCGTCCCCGCCCCAGCCGGCCGCGGTGGGCACGATGAAGTACACGTCGAACGTGCGCTGCAACTCGGCGATCATCCGCTCGACGGGAATCGGCTCGCGCAGGTCGTCGCCGATGAACTTATTGACCTCCTTCGGCTTGACCGTCGCGTACGGCATCTCGTCGCCGATCAGGAACAGGTAGCCGCGCCGGCCGCGCTTGGCGATGCTGTCCAGGCTGGTGTGCCGGGCCATGAAGTACATCGCCAGCTCGTACGACTCGGTGCGCTGCCCGCCACCGCCGCCCTCGAGGACGATCCGGGCCAGGTCCTCGTCCATCCGGTTGTCCGACTCGAACTGTCCCACCTGCAGAGGCACCCGGTCGCAGGTGGCGTCGCCGACCGCGCCGAACATGATGTGCGGGTCGGTCGCGTATCCCTTGCGGGTCAGCAGGCCCAGCAGCTGCGGCAGCTTCGTCTGCAGGGTCCGCGGGACGGTGCCCATCGAGCCGGTCACGTCGAACAGGACGGCGATCGGCGTGCTGCAGGGGTGTTCGTCGCTGTCGCGGCTCTCCCGCGCGCCGACCCCCTGCGGGTCCAGCGCGGGGTGGGCCTTGCGGGCGCCGCTGTCGCTGTAGGCGAAGGCGCTCGTGCCGGTCGCGGCGCGGTAGGAGGCCGCAGCCGAGTAGACGTCGGTGGACCAGCGTCCGCTTCCCATGATGATCTCCTCTCAGCGGCCGGCGAACACGCCGGCGCGTCTCATCGGCCGGCGGTGACGCCGGCCGGCTTCCTCAGCGGGCCGGTAGCGCGAAGGGGCGGAACCGGCGGGGGCCGTACAGGTCTTCCAGGAGCTCGTCGAACTCGGCGAGCAGCTGCCACGCGTCCTGCGGGCGCATCCGCGGCGCGTCGTAGCGGCAGCCCGCGGCGAAGCGCCGCATCCGCGCGGGCGGGTTCTCGATCAGGCGCAGCATCAGGCCGGTCGCCATGAAGATGTCGGTGGCCGCGGTGGCCGGCCGCTTGCCGGGCACCTCCGGCGGGTACGCGGCGCGGTGCCGCGCGACCACGGCCGGCACGGTGCCGCCCGGCGCCACGCTGTAGCACCAGTCCACGAGGACGAGGCCGTGCTCGCCCGGGTGGATCAGCACGTGCTCCGGCAGCACCGCGCCGTGCACCACGCCCGCGCGGTGCGCCCAGCCCAGGCCGGTGAGCAGCCGCCGCCACATCCACGCCACGTCGCGCGGGTCGAGGCGGTGCTCCAGGCCGGTCAGCGGGACGAACCCGGCCTGGCGCTCCAGGATCGCCGCTGTGCGCCGGCAGCCGCGGTCGTCCTCGTGGGTGAAGGACTCGATCAGGCGGGGGGCGTAGGCCCGGTGCCGCGGGTCCCCGTCGCGCCACAGCGTGGTCAGGGCGCTGATCTCGGCGCGCATCAGGTCGTTGTCGCCGGGCTGCCGTGGCAGCTTCAGCAGCGCGTCGTCGCCGGCCTCCCACAGCTCGGCGATGTCGCCGCTCGCCACCCGATCGCCCAGGCGGTAGGTCGCGCGCCGGGTGGTCAGCGTGCGGTTCTGCGCCCGCGCCCACAGCGCGGACAGCTTCGCGGCGGCCTGCGTCGCGGTCGCCCGCCGTGCCGCCGGCACGACATCCGGGTGCACGATCTTCACAAGCATCCGGTACGCGTGACCCGGGCCGCCAACCGCAAATTCCCCGTTCAGCAGATCAGGAAAGGCGTCGGCGCGCGCGATCGCCGCAACAGCGTCCTCGAAGGACATCGCTGAGCCTGCCGGGTGTGTCCTCCTGGCCCTCGCCGTCACGGCCGTTCCCCTCCCACTGAAGCGATGCTCGGTGCAGTCGGACATCACCGGATCCCGTCCTCTCCGGCCGGACGAAGAAGCGCAGGATGCAGGAGCCGGGCGTCACCGGCGCGATAGAGGCGGGGCTTGGGGCCGCCGCGTTCGCCGGCGCGCGGCGCGGTCTCGCCGGTGCTCTCGACGAAGCCGGGAACGGAGAGCACCTTGCGGTGGAAGTTGCCGGCGTGCAGCTCCTCGCCCCACACCGCGGCGTACACCGCGCGGAGCTCGGCGATGGTGAACTCGGGCCCGACGAACGCGGTGGCCAGCGGCGTGTACTCGAGCTTGGCGCGGGCCCGGTCGAGCCCGTCGGCGAGGATGGCGGCGTGGTCGAACGCGAGCTCGCCCGCCTCGTCGACCGGGACCCAGAACGCGCCCGCGGCGTCCGTGCCGGCCCGGGGGTCCGGGAGGCTGGGCGCGAACGCCAGGTACGCCACGGAGACGACCCGCATGCGGGGGTCGCGGCCGGGGTCGCCGTACGACCGCAGCTGCTCCAGGTGCACCCGGTCGAGCACGCCTTCGCCGGGACGCAGGCCGGTCTCCTCGGCGAGCTCGCGCAGCGCGGCCGCGTCGAGCGTCTCGTCCTGGACGAACCCGCCCGGCAGCGCCCGCCACCCGGCGAACGGGTGGCCGCCGCGCTCGACGAGCAGCACGTGCAGCCGGCCGTCGCGGATGGTCAGGGCGACGATGTCCACGGTCACGGCCACCGCCGGGAAGCCGGCCGGGTCGTAGCCCTCGAGGAACGTCCGCTCGTCCACGCTCGCCTCCCAGGTTGTTCTCATAATTAGTAAAACTCGATCTGAGAACAACCTAGCTTGTTCTCATCCTGAGGTCAACCCCGCCCGCCGATCCGACCACGGGAACCGTACGAAGTTGCCAGAATGGGGCAAAGCGTTCGATGGTTCGGGGGTTCGCGCGATGGCCGAGGGACGACAGCGCGGACGCCGGTCGCTGGCGCTGGCCGGCTTCGCCGCGCTCGTGGTGCTGTCCGGCCTCGGCGTCGGCGTCGCCACCACGGCCCAGGAGGAGACCTCGGTCGAGGCGCCACCTCCCCCGGCCCCGTCCGCCGCCACCTCCGGGACCGCGCCGGGCACCGCATCGCCTCGGGCATCGTCGTCGCCCGCGGTCAGCCGTACCGCCGGAAAAGCGGATCCCCGGTCGGCCCGGCAGCAGATCGCCCTGCGCCGGGCGAACGGGGCCTGGCCGGCGGCGGACGGCCTCTCCGGCGTGAACGGCGACCCCGTCCTGGACACCTCCGCGGTGCAGGCGTTCTGCGCCGCGCGCGGGCGGCCGTGCCGGGTCGCGCAGACCTACACCGACCGCAGTTCATGGGAAACCATGACCAGCGGTACGGGATGGACCTTCGAGCTGTTCTCCGGCTTCGACGGCGTGCTGGTGGTCTCGCAGGGCCTGGTGCCCGACGGCGCGCCCGGGGACCTCGGGGCGTGCGCCGCGGGCGACCACGACGAGCAGTGGCGCGCGTTCGGCAGCCTGATGCGCCGCCACTACCGGGGCGACTCGGTGGTCCGTCTCGGCTGGGAGTTCAACGAGCAGACGTCGTCCTGGCGTGCCGACGACCCGCGGACCTGGATCGCCTGTTACCGGCGGGCAGCGGACAACATCCGGGCCACGAACCCCGACGTACTCCTGGACTGGACGATCAACGCCCACAACACCCCGGCGGGGGTGTGCGGCGGCGTGAGCACCAACTGCTATCCCGGCGACGATTACGTCGACATCGTGGGCATCGACAACTACGACCACTATCCGTGGTCCCCGACGAAGGCCGCCTTCGATCGCACCGCGGCCCGCCCGGAGGGCCTCACCTGGCTGTACGACTTCGCCCGCGCGCACGGCAAGCCCTTCGCGGTCGGCGAGTGGGGCGTGGTGCCCACCGGGGACGCCGGCCGCGAGAACCCCGACTACATCCAGTGGATGCACGACTGGTTCGCGGCGCGCGCTTCCCACCTGGCGTACGAGGCGTACTTCTCCGACTGCGGCGAGGGCGGAGTGCAGTCCAGCTTGTTCCGCACCGACGATGCGTGCCGCAGAAACCCCCGGTCAGCGGCCCGGTACGCGGCTCTGTTCGGCGCTTAGGGTGCAAATCCACTGAACTTTGTCACTCTGCGCAATCCCCCGCATACGTCAAGTTACGCTCCCTGCTGAGACGGCCCGGCACTGGTTCTCACGCGCGGGCCCACCAACCCAACCGACGCGGTCGCTGATGACCGTAGGAGGACCTCGCATGCGCAAGTCCACGTCCACACGATCTCGGCTCGCACGGGCCGGGATCGCCACCGGGGTGATCGCGGCCGCCGTGCTCGCGACCGGGGCCCCGGCGTACGCGGCCGACACCGCCGTCGTGCTCAGCCCGACCACCGGTCCCACCGGTGGCGGCAACACGGTGACCTTCACCGGCACCGGCGTCTTCACCGGCTCCACGGTCTACAGCGGCCGCCTGATCCCGGGCGCCGGCACCTGCGCCGTCGCGCCGGGTACGGCCAACACGACCACCAACGTGACCGTGGCCGTCACGAAGGTCGACAACGACAACGGCAGCTTCGTGGTTCCGAACCTCGCAGTGGGCTCCTGGCGGTTGTGTCTGTTCAACGTGGCCACCACGTCGACCACCGGCACCCTGATCGGCCACTCCAGCAACACCTACACGGTGTCGCTGGCCTCGCCGACCCTCAACCCGTCGGCGGGCCCCGGCGGCACGGCAACCTCCATCACCGCCACCGGATCACCGACCGGCAACACCTTCATCGGCAGCGCCAGCACGGTCGGCGCCGTCTTCTCGCTGACGTCGTGCCCGACGACCTACACGGCGACCGGCAACGTCGTCGCGACCGCCACGAAGACGTCGACCTCCGTGGCGACCATCAGCGCGCCTGCGACCCTGGTCGCGCCGAACACCTACAACGTGTGCCTCTACAACGGCACCGCCGCCACCAGCGCCCTCATCGGTACCAGCACGTACAGCGCGCTGCCGACCGTGACGCTGAGCCCGGCCGTCGGTCCGGACGCGGGCGGCAACACCATCACGGTGTCGTCCACGACCGCGTTCCTCGCCGGCGTGGCGTCGCCGACGGCGGTCTTCTCGCGAGACAACTGCACGCCGTACTACCCGCAGACGGGCTCGCCCATCGCATCCACGACGGTCAACCGGATCACGGACAACAAGGTCGCCATCCTGGTTCCCGTCGGTGTGGCCCTGAACGTCGGTGAGACCACGGCCCCGTACAACACGTGCATCTACACCGGCACCACGGCCTCGGACGCGCTGGTCGCCGTCCCGTCGACGTACACGATCGCACCGGCTCTCACGGTGACGAGCGTCAGCCCGGCCCAGGGGCCGGCGCAGGGCGGCAGCCTCGTGACGATCACCGGCGCCGGCTTCCCGACCGCCGCGGACGCCGTCGTCAGCGCCGCGGTCGGCGGCAGCCCGCTCACCCGGGTCAAGGTGCTGAACGGCACCACGCTCACCGGCTACACCACGGCGCACGCGCCGGGCAGCGCCAACGTCAGCGTCACCACCGCCGCGGGCACCAAGACCGCGTCCGGCACTCCGTACACCTACACCTACGGCATCACGGTCTCGCCGAACACGGCGCCCGCCGGCACCACGCCGTACGTCGACATCCTGGGCGCCGGATTCTCCAGCCTCACCTTCGGCACCACCCCGCAGGACGCCGACACGCACGTGTTCCTCGTCGACGACCGCTACGACCCGGCCGGCGGCAGCGGCACGTGGACCAACCCGCCCGTCACCGAGTGCACGGGCGTCATCGTGATCAGTGACACCGAGATCATCTGCCAGCTCGACCTGGCCAACACGCTGACCGCCGCCGGCGGCAGCAGCACGTCCGACCCGGCGGAGGGAACCTACACCCTCGAACTGGTCACCGACGCCACGCCCGGCGCCACCCTGGCCGCCACCGCCACGTCGATCATCTCGAGCGGTTCGACGTTCACCGTCGCCCCGTACTGATCGGCGGTCCCGCTTCACTTGACGGTCATGACAGCGCAGAGCACGAAACGGTGGCCCGGAGCGTTCCGCTCCGGGCCACCGCCCTGTATCCCCGCGACTACCGCCGCGAGCACGGCGCCGAGCTGCTCGAACCGCTGCCCACCGAGGGCCGCCGCCCGCCCGTGCGGGAGGTGGCGAACCTCTGGGGCACGGTCTGCGCGCCCGGATCGGCCGGCCGGCGAGCGGCGAGGTGGTGGCCTGGGCGGTGCTCACCACGCTGATCGCCGGCGTGTTCGGCGCGGCCTCCATGGAACCGGCCGGCCGCGGATGAGGCGGCCGGCCGATCACCTGCGGTGCGGGCCGGGTCAGGAGAGGGCCGACCACGCCTTGTCGATCTGGGCGACGCTCGCCTTGGCGGAGGGCTTGCCCTTGAGGTCCACGGCGACGGTGTAGACGCTCTTGCTCGCGCTGGTCCGCCAGCAGAGCAGCAGGGACGGGCGGACCCGCGCCGGCAGGTCCGGGCTGACCCGGATCTTCTGGGTGCAGCTCGCGGCGCCGACCTTCTCCCCCTTGTCGGCGGCCAGGCGCAGCTCGCGCTGCCCGGTGAGGTCGAGCCGGGCGGACACCACCTTCATGGTGGACTTGTCGTCCTTCAGCGAACCGATCGTCGCGACTGTGAGCGCGGAGTCCGAGACGGCGCGCGCCGGCGCCGGCAGCGGCCGCCGGATCCGCTGGGCCGTGTTCTTGGCGGCCGCGCCCTTGACCGCCTCGATCTGTTCCTTCGTGGTCTTCGGCTTCGCCGCAGCGGCGGGTGCCGAGGCCGCGGCGTCCGGCGCCGCCGCGGCCGCGGCGGTGGCCTGCGGGGAGGAGGCCGCCCCGGCGGCTGCCGGCGCCCGCCCGTCCGCGGCGGTGCGGTGGGTGCGGGTCTCGGCGGTGACCTGTGAGTTCACCGCGAACGCGGCGACACCCAGCACGGCCAGGCCGCCGACCCCTGCCAAAGCTTGCTTGCGGCGACGGTTGCGGCGCGCGACCCCCGTGTCGGAGACGGTCTGGTTGTCGTCGTGCACTTCGTTGCGCATGCTCTCAAATCCTTTGCGGGTTCTCGACTGGGTCGGCCCCGCGGTCTCGCGGGCGCAGGCCCCGAACCGCCATCGTCCCAAACAAAACAGACATAGCAGGCCCGAACCAGCAAACCCCGGATGCGCGATAGTGGGCGCATGGACAAGCGTGCGCTCGTGCTGGGTGGTGGTGGCGTCACCGGCGTCGCCTGGGAGATCGGCCTGCTGCACGGCCTCGCCGAGCATGGCCTCGACCTCACCACCGCGGACCTGTTCGTCGGCACGTCCGCCGGGTCGGTGGTCGCGGCCCAGCTCACCGGCGGCACCCCGGTCGCCGAGCTGTACGAGCACGAGCTGACCGACACCAGCGGCGACCCGAACGCCACGATCGGCACGCGCGTGCTCCTGGGCTTCGTGCTGGCCGCTCTCTGGCCCGGCGGGCGCGCGAAGGGCCGGGCCCGGCTGGGGCGTGCCGCGCTCCGCGCCCGCACCGTGCCGGAGTCGGAGCGGCGTACGGCCATCGCCTCCCGCGTACGCCGCGACGAGTGGCCCGCGGCCCGGCTGCTCGTGCCGGCGGTGCAGGCCCGGACCGGCGAGGTGGCCGTCTTCGACGCGCAGAGCGGGGTGTCGCTCATCGACGCCGTGGCCGCCAGTTGCGCGGTGCCGCTGGTGTGGCCGCCGATGACGGTGGCCGGCCGCCGGTACGTGGACGGCGGCGTCCGATCGGTCGCGAACGTCGACCTGGCCGGGGGCTACGACCGGGTCGTCGTGATCGCGCCGATCGTCGCCGCCGCCCGGCGCGCCGATCGCCCGGCGGCACAGGCGCGAGCGCTCGGCCCCGGCGTACGCTCCGCCGTGGTCAGCCCGAGCGATGCCGCACTGACCGCGATCGGCCGCAACCCGCTCGACCCGTCGCGCCGGGCCCCCGCCGCGAAGGCGGGCCGGCACCAGGCGGCCGACGTGGCCGAGCGGGTCCGGAAGGTCTGGGACTAACCCACGCCGATCTCGGCGTTGCCGACCGGCAGCTTCTTCCCGGCCGCGTCGAGCGCGGTCAGGTCCGACACCGGCCCGGTGGCCGCGGAGAACCAGAACGCCTTGACCGACTCGTCCTCGCTCCACGCCGCCGGGGTGGCGGTGACCGTACGGCCGCCGGCCCGTGCGGTGATCTTCGCTGCGGGGCCGACGTAGTAGCCGAACGTCGGCGTCGGCTCACCCGAGACCTCCATGGTCCCCTCGACCGCGTGGAAGCCCGGCGCCCGGTCGGAGCCGGTGGTCTCGTTGGTCATGACGTCGGCGGTGACCGCGCCGCTCGCCTGCCGCCGCCCGGCCATGAGGCCGAAGGACGTGCCGGGCATGTCCTTCACCGGCACGAAGCACAGCACCCAGGAGCCCTGCTTCGCGGCGATTCCCGTGTCGATGACGTCACCGAGCGTACGCGGGGCGGGCGGCGGCGCGTCCGGCGTGGACGGACGGCCGGGCGCGTGCGACGCCGGGGCCGCAGCCGGATCCTGGGCCGCGTTGGCGGCGACGGCGCCGGCGATCGCGACCGAGACGGCCACGCCGGTCACCCCGGCGGCAAGGATCCAACGGTTGCGGGAGAGATTCATGGGCTGTGCTCCTGCAGGATGGGCGGATGGTACGGACCGCAGAACGAGACGTCCGGGGATCGCAGAAGGTTGCCGCAACCTTTTGCGCCGCCCGCTCGTCGTTGACGCCGTGAGATCAGGCCGACGAAGCGACGAAGAGTTCGTCGAGTTCGCGCGTGCGAACTCGGCGCGGCTGCAGCGTGCCGCATACCTGCTGACCGGTGACCGGCACCAGGCGGAGGAGGCGGCCCAGGCGGCGCTCGTGCGCGTGTACGCGTCCTGGGGCCGGGTACGCCGCAAGGACCCGTACGCGTACACCCGTACCGTCCTCGCCAACCTGCTGACCGACCAGTGGCGCCGCCCGATGCGCGAGTACGCGACCGAGCAGCTGCCGGAACAGCCGGTCGCCCGCGACGTGGCCGACGACGTGACCCGCCGCCGCTGGCTGATCGGGGCGCTGAAAGCCCTGTCGCCGCGCGAGCGCGCCGTCGTCGTGATGCGGCACTTCTTCGACATCACCGAGGTGGACGTGGCCCGCGAGCTCAACCTCTCGCTGGGCACGGTGAAGAGCCTCAACTCCCGGGCGCTCGCGAAGCTCCGGGTCTCGATCCCCTCGCCCCGGCACAGCATGGAGAGCGGAGCCGCCCGATGAACGACCTCGAGGACCTGAAGGACGCCATGCACTCGACGCCGGACTTCGAGCCACGCCCCCTCGACCTCGACGCGGTGCTGGCCCAGGGCGGCCGGTTGCGTCGCAAGCGCCGCCTCGCCGTCGGCGCCGCCTCGGGCGTGGCCGTGCTGGCGCTGCTCGTGGGCGGCGCGCAGGTGGCCCGGCTCGGCGGCGACGGTAACGGCCCGGGGACGGTGGCCGCCGCCCCGCCCGGCCAGGTCGCCGCGTCCCCCGCGGGCGACGTGCTCGGCGATGTCATCCGGACCGGGCTGACCACCCCCGAGGGCGAGCAGGTGCTCTGGGTCAAGCCCCTCGAGGAGGACACGCTGCCCGGCGTGACGTTCGGCCTGGTGCTGGGCCGGCGGACGGCGGACGGCAAGCTCGTCAGCGACGTCCTCGTCAACGAGACGAAGGGCTCCGACCGCGCGCCGGGCTTCCACTCGCCCGAGGGGCCGATGCAGGTGAACGGCGTCGTCACGCCGGCGTTCGGCTACTACTCCGGCGCCGATGCGGCCACGATCACCACGACGGTGAACGGCCGCCGGGTGCAGGCGCGGACCGCGGTGTGGAGCGAGGACCCCTCGATCGTCGTGTTCTGGTTCGATCCGGCCGCGGTCAAGCCCGGCGCGTCGCTGACGAAGCTCACCGCGTACGACGAGAAGGGCCGGACCCTGCCCGGAGCCGGCGCGACCTTCGGCGTGGGGTGACCTGTCGCCGCACGTGATCTTCGGGTTTACTGCTGGGCATGAGCATCATCTCTCCCGGGTTCGGCGGGCGGCGGCGCTCCTCGCGCCCCGACCTACCACCCGGGCAGTACCTCACCCACGACTTCCCGGTGCTCTCGGCAGGGCCGACGCCCCGGATCCCGCTGGACCGCTGGTCCTTCACGATCACCGATGAGATAGGCGGGCGGACCAGCTGGTCCTGGGACGAGCTGAACGCGTTGCCGCAGGAAGAGTTCACGGCCGACATCCACTGCGTGACGAAGTGGTCCAAGCTGGGCACGACGTGGCGCGGTGTCTCGCTGGACACGCTCTTCGAGAACGTCGAGAGCACCGCCGACTTCACGATGGTGCACAGCTACGGCGGCTACACCACCAACGTGCCGCTGGAGGACCTGCTCGACGGCAGGGCGTGGATCGCGCACACCTTCGACGGCGAGCCGTTGCACCCCGAGCACGGCGGCCCGGCCCGGCTCGTCGTTCCGGCGCTGTACTTCTGGAAGTCGGCGAAGTGGGTCGACGGCATCCAGATGCTCCAGCAGGACGAGCCGGGCTTCTGGGAAGAGGCCGGCTACCACATGTACGGGGACCCATGGCGCGAGCAGCGATACCAGGGCGATTGAACTGGCGGGTCGCCACCGTGGCCGAGGCCCGGTGGGAGACCCCGTCGGCGCGCACGCTGGTCCTCGACGTCCCGCACTGGCCGGGCCACCTGCCGGGCCAGCACGTCGACGTCCGCCTCACCGCCCCCGACGGCTACTCGGCCCAGCGCAGCTACTCCATCGCGTCCGCATGGCGCGACGGCGGGACGGTGGAGCTGACGATCCAGCGTGTGGCGGACGGCGAGGTGTCGTCGTACCTGACGGATGTGCTGGAGCCCGGCCGGCAGCTCGAGCTGCGCGGGCCGGTCGGTGGCTGGTTCGTCTGGCGTGGCACGCCGTCGCCGGTGCTGCTGGTCGCCGGCGGCTCGGGGGTGGTCCCGTTGATGGCGATGATCCGCGCGCGGGGTGACGCCCGCGGGCGGCAGCCGTTCCGCCTCATCTACTCCGTCCGCACCCCGCAGGACACCCTCTACGCGGGTGAGCTGGCCCGGCGGGTCCGCGACGACCCGGGGCTGGACGTGCGCTTCGTCTACACCCGCAAGACTCCCGACGGCTGGCCGGAGCCGCCCGCCCGGATGGGCGTGCCGGTGCTCAACTCGCACGGCTGGCCGCCGGATTTCGCGCCCGACGTCTTCGTGTGCGGGCCCACGTCGTTCGTGGAGGCGGCCGCGGACATCCTCGTCGCGTTGGGCCACGACGCCGCGAAAATCAGGACCGAGCGATTCGGGGGTACGGCATGACCACCGGTTTCGAGCTCGACGGCAACGCCATGGCCGGCGACCTGCGGGAGATCTTCGCGGTCGACCTGACCGGCGCGGTGGCGACCTGCGCGGGCTGCGGGCGGCCGAGCGCCGTGGCCGCCCTGCGGGTGTGGGGGCCGGCGCCCGGGCTGGTGGCCCGCTGCCCGGGCTGCGAGGACGTGGTCCTGCGGCTGGTCCGCGCGCCGGGGCGGGCGTGGCTCGACGTGCGCGGCGCGGTGTCGCTGCGGATCGCGCTGCCCGAGGAGTCAGTCGCGGAAGGTCCGGCGTAGCCGCTCGGCCAGCCCGACCGGGCGCGGCGCGGCGGCGGGCAGCGGGCCCGTGGGCGCGCGGCCGGGAGCGGACCGACCGATGGGCTGGTCGTAGTCGGCGGCGGCGACCGCCTCGATGATCTGCTCGTCGGTGAAGTTCTCCGAGCCGGGGATCGAGGGCACGAAGCCGACGAGGACCCCGTTGCGCATGATCTGCGCCTCGAGTCCCGCGGTGCCGTCGTTGTCCCAGATCGCCTCGCGGCCGTCGGGCAGGACGACGCGGATGCCGTACTGCGTGATGCCGGCGTGCGGCAGCTTCACGTGCGCGAAGACGTTGCGAGCGCGGAGCGTCTCGACCACCCGGCGGGCCCTGTTCTCGTCCATGCCGCCGACGCTAATCCGCGCGACTGTGCGGTTGCTGAAGACCGGCTGTGGATTGTCAGCGGAGCGGGGACAGCGAGATGTAGAAGCGGACGGTGGTGCCGTGGTCGCCGACGTGCATCCGGACGAGATCGGCGACCATGTTGACCAGCAGCACCCCGCGACCGCTCACCTCCGTCGGGGGCACCGGCCGCCGCCCGACGAGGTCGTCGGCGATCCGGCCCTTGCTGGCCACCTCGCAGACGAAGTGCCGATCGTCGGTCCACGAGCGCAGCAGCCCGGCGCCGCCGCCGTGGACGACCGCGTTGGTGGCCAGCTCGCTCACGGCCACCGCGACGTCGTTCAGGCGCTCCGGTGGCGTCCCGCCGGACCGTGCCCGCTCCACGACGACGCGGCGCAGCCCGGCGAAGGTGTCCGCGTCGAAGGCGAGGGTGGCCGCGGTCCCGGGCACGGACAGCTCGTGGTTCACGGCGCGCAGGGCCACGCCGGGCGCATAGCGATCGTTGTGCCGCCGGTGCCGGCCCTGCACGACCGTCCGGTGGGTCAGCCGCGCGTCCGCGAGCGCGGCGTGGGGCAGGTGCGTGACGTCGTACGGGCACAGCACGCTCACGGACCGGCCGCTCAGCACGCGGTCCACCAGAGCCTCGTGCTGGACGCACGCCGGGTACTCGGCCGCGGTGCGTTCCGCCCAGGTGGACTCGGTGACGATGTGGACCGGGCCGGCGGGGTGGTCGTCGGCGACGGCGCAGAGCACCGACGGGATGATCCGGCCGGGGTTGCGGCCGGACTCCGCCATGTCGATGAAGCGCACCTGCCGCCCGGCGGCCCCCAGCGCGTCACGCAGGCACTGGAGGCGGGGCGAGGGCACGGCGACGGCCACCCGCGCTCCGGCCGCCAGCCCGGCGCGGAGGAAGGCGAGCGTCCCGGCGAGATACTCGTCGAGGTCGGCGTAGAACAGCGCGGCATGGCCGGCGACGCCGGGCGACGGCCTCACCCGTCCACCGGCCGAGCCGCCACCGGGCATGCGGAGCATCGAGTCACGAACACCGGCCGATCACTCCAGAGCGCCTCGGGCCAGGACCGCCGCGGCGGGACCTGACTGCCCACCGAGCTCACCTTGCATCGCAATACGAAGACGCCCGGCTCTGTCGCACCGGGAGTGCGAAGGACGGCGATGGATCCTGCTGTGGAATGTGTCGAAGCGGCGCAGGAGTCGTGCGGCTACGGCGGTGCCCGAAGGGAGGAGCTTTGATGGACCCGGCTGATCGAGTCCCGCCGACGCAGCTGACCGTCGAGCGCCGGGGCTACGACGGTGGTGTCGTCACGCTCGCCGTCGCCGGCGACATCGACATGATGACCGGCGACCGCTTCGTCCGGGCGCTCACGGAGGCGCTGGACGAGCCGGGTGTCACCCGTCTGCTGGTGGATCTGGCGGCGTTGCGCTTCATCGACTCGAACGGCGTGACGGCGCTGCTGCGGGCCCACCGGGCCGCCCGGCGGCGGGAGGCCACGTTCGGTGTCTTCAACGTCAGCGAACCGGTCCGCAGCATCCTGACCATGCTCGGCGTCCACGACCTGCTCACCGCCGCCGATGACGTCAAGTGAGCACCACGCCGAGTCCGCGCTGCTGGACGCGGTGCAACAGGCGGTCGTCACCACGGACACCGACGGGCGCATCACCCACTGGAGCGCGTACGCCGAGCACCTGTACGGATGGCCGGTCACCGAAGCCCTGCACCGGCCGCTCACGGAAGTCGTGGCAGCGCCGGCGCTCGGCGCGATGCTGGCCCGGGGGAAACGGTGCCGCGGAGAGTTCGAGGTCCGCCGCAAGGACGGCAGCATCTTCACCGCGTCGATCGTCACCGGCCCGCTCCTGGTGGACGGGGAACCGCGTGGCGCCGTCGTCGTCTCCGAGGACGTGTCGGCGGACGTCGCCGCCCGGGCCGCGGCCCTGCGCAGGGATCAGCGGCTGCGCGCCCTCTCCGACGCTCTGGACGAGGGCTACTGCCTGTGCGAGATGGTCGTGGACGACGACGGGAACCCGGTCGACTACCGCTTCCTCGAGGTCAACGCGCTCTTCGAGAAGATGACCGGCCTGCGCTCGCCGGTGGGCAGGACGGCTCTCGAGCTGGTGCCCGGCCTGGAACGCGCCTGGATCGACACGTACGCCCGCGTCGGCCTCGGCCGCGAGTCCGTGCGGCTCGAGCAGGGAGCAGCGGCCATGGGACGCTGGTTCGAGGTGTTCGCCACGCCGGCCGAGCCGTACGGACGCTTCTCGGTCGTGTTCAAGGACCAGACAGCGCAGCATTTGGCGCAGGAGTCGTTGCGGGAGAGTGAGCAGCGCTTCCGCGACATGACCGACCACCTGCCGCTGCTGATCTGGCAGCACGATGCCCACGGTGCCATGACCTGGGTCAACAGCACCTACTGCGAGTTCTTCGGGGTCACCCGGGAGGCGATGCGCGACGACCGGTGGCAGCTGCTGCCGCATCCGGACGATGCCCGCTATACAGAGGGGTTCCTCGCCGCTGTGGCCGACCGCCGCTCGTTCCACGGCGAGGTCCGCGTACGCCGGGCCGACGGCGAGTGGCGGTGGCTGGAGTCCTGGAGCCGGCCCCGCCACGGTCCCGACGGCGCTTTCCTGGGCCATCTCGGCACGAGCAAGGACATCACCGCGCGCAAGCAGGCCGATCTGACCCTGCGCGCGTCGGCGGCCGCGGACGCCTATCGGGCGCGACTGTCCGACACGCTGCGCACCCTCACGGACCCGGCCCGGATCCAGGTCGAGTCCGCCCGGCTCCTCTGCGAGCACCTGGGCGCCACCCGCGTGCACTACGCCGAGGTCGACGAGGACGGCATGTACGTGACCGTGCCGGCCGACTATCACCCCGGGGTGGCCGGTGTGCGAGGACGGCACCGCCTCGACGACCACGGCGCCGCGGTCATGGACGACTTCCGCGGGGGCCGCCCGGTCGTCGTCGACGACGTCTCCCGGGACTCCCGCCTGGACGCCGCGCAGCGCGCCGCGGCGTCCGCATTGGACATCGGCGCCTATGTGCTCCTGCCGCTGATGCGGGACGGGCGGCCGGTGGCGGCCTTCGCCGTCCACGACGCCCGCCCCCGCCGGTGGACGTCCGAGGAGCTGACGATCATCGCCGACACCGCGGAACGCACCTGGACCGCGGTCGGTCGGGCCAGGGCCGAGGAGGCGATCCGCGCCCAACGGGAACGGGCCCAGCTCATCGCGGATCTGCTCAGCTCCCTGGAGCAGGAGACGACGGTGGCGGCCCAGGCGCAACGGCTGACCGATTCCCTCGTGCCGGCCATCGCCGACTACGCCACCCTCGAGGCTCCGTACGCCGACGCCCACCTGCTGGCACTCTCCCACTGGGACGAGGAGAAGGCGGAGATCCTGCACCGCCTGCGTCGCCACCATCGGCTCGGGGCGGACGACGACCACTCGCTGCACCGTTCCGCCACGGGCGGCGCGAGGCTGATCCGGCACGTGACAGCGGAGTTGCGCGCCGCCCTGCCTCGCGGCGAGGACGCCGCAGCCCTGCTCGAGAAGCTCGGCACCCGGTCCCATCTGGCGGTGCCGCTGGCGCTCGGCGACCAGCGCGGCGTGCTCATGCTCGGCATCACCGAACCGGAACGGCCCCTGTTCGGCGACGACGACCTGGCCTTCGTGACCGACCTCGCGGCCCGCGTCGCCCTCGTCCTGACGTCCACTCACGCGCGGGAGCAGCAGCACCGGATAGCCACCCGGCTGCAACGCGCCCTGCTGCCCGACCGGCTCGTCACGCACCCGCGGTTGTCCGTCGCGGCACGGTACCGGGCCGGCAGCGCCCTGCTCGACGTCGGCGGCGACTGGTACGACACGTACACCTGGCCGGACGGCAGCATCGGCGTGATCGTCGGCGACGTCGCCGGTCACACCATGGACTCGGCCGCCGCCATGGGACGACTGCGCGCCGCGACCGCCGCGTTCGTGGCGTACACACCGGCCAGCCCGGCCGCGGTCCTCGACGCCCTCAGCAGCTATGCGCGTGGCCCCAACGGCACCGAGCTCGTCACCGCGGCCTGCATCGTCATCGACCCGGGCACGGACACGCTCACCTACGCCACGGCCGGGCATCCGCCTCCGCTCGTCCTCACACCCGGCCGGCCGCCGCGGCGCCTCGACGACGCGGCGGCTCCCGCGATGTGCGTCCATCAGCCACAGTCGCGGGACCCGCGGCCGGTGGGCCGATCGGCTCTGCAGCCCGGCTCGTTGATCGTCCTCTATTCCGACGGGATCGTCGAACGGCGTGGCGCCACCCTCGAGAATGGGATCGAACGGCTGGCGCGTGCCGCGGCGCCATTCGCGGACCGGCCGATCTCCGATGTCGCCGACCGGATTCTCGACGCCATGAGCGACGACGATCCCACCGATGACGACGCCGTGGTCGTCTGCGTCCGGCTCCGGGAATGAGGCTCGCGACCACGCCGTACCCCGGACGGAATGTGCGACGTCGGCACGGGCTCAGCCGGATACGATTCGCGCGGTCCGGGTCCTCGGTCGACAGATCCGACAGCTGCCCTGGGGGTCGCGTGCGCCGCATTTCTCACGATACTGACAACGATCTCTCGACCAGTATCCGATTCCTTTTCACTTTCCCTTTCGACCGCCATTCCCTGGGGCTCATCCCAGGGTCTTTGCGTTTTCGGCTGATGGCCGTCTGAGCTGCGGTGATGCCAGATGATGAGCCTTTGTGGAGTCGCCCGGGGCGGGTGAGGCCTCGG
>NZ_JBFAQM010000046.1:0-44047 GCF_040677315.1 Actinoplanes sp. NPDC049316
GTTCGGGGTAGGACGTCGCAATCCACACCGAACCCGAAGGCCCTCACCTTTTACAAGATCTTCCCGTCACCAACGTCCGTGGTCAGTACAGCTAGGGCACGATCTGGTGCGTGGGCGCGAGCACCGGCACGACGCAGGCATCCGCCACGGGTGCGCCACCGGCCGGAACCGCGCCCGCACCCGTGTGGTCACGGTCTCCTGGAAGCCTCGACAACTCAACTGCACCGTCCCGCGGCCGATGGCAAGACGTGCGGCGTGATCGGTTGTGGTGGTGGTGGCTGACGGCGGGGATCCTCGCCACGGCCGGCTACTACCTGCTGCCCGACGCCAGCCTCGCCTCCAACATCGCGTACGACCTCATCGGCCTCGGCTCCAGCCTGCTGATCCTGGTCGGCGTGCGGCTGCACCGGCCGGCCCGCCCGGCGATGTGGTACTGGTTCGCCGCGGGACAGGTCACCTGGGTCGTCGGCGACCTCATCTGGGAGTACTACCAGTACGTCCTGCACCAGGAGCCGTACCCGTCCCCCGCCGACATCTTCTACCTCAGCGCGTACCCGATGTTCGTGGTCGGGATGTACCTGCTGATGCGCGGCCGCAACTCCCCCGGGCGCAACATCGCGGCCCTGGTCGACGCCGCGATCGTCGCCATCGGGCTAGGGCTGATCTTCTGGGTGTTCGTCATGCATCCGATCGCCGCCGACTCCACCGCGTCGACGCTGGAACGCGCCATCGGGGTGGCATACCCGGCGGGGGACGCGCTGCTCATCGCGATGCTGGCGCGTTTCTACACCGGTGACGGCCGTCGCTCCACCAGCATCCGGCTGCTCGGCGTCGCCGCGTTGCTGCTGCTCTGCGCCGACATCGCGTACTCGCTGGTGTCGCTGTACTCCGACTCCGACGGCCGCATGCTGGACGCGGGCTGGCTGCTGTCGTACGTGTTCTGGGGCGCGTCCGCGCTGCACCCCTCGATGCGCCTGGCCGGCACGGTCGCCGAGCGCTCCGGCGACAGCCGGGTGACCCGGGCCCGGCTGGCGCTGCTCGCCGTCTGTTCGCTGGTCGCGCCCGGCCTGCTGTTCCTGCCGGGCATCGGCGGCGACGGCGTCGACCGGCTCACCATCGCCGCCGGCGCGGCCCTGCTGTTCCTGCTCGTCGTCGTCCGCATGTCCGGTTTCGTGGCCCAGGTCCAGTACCAGGCCGACCAGCTCGAGGACCTGGCGATGGCCGACGAGCTCACCGGGCTGGCGAACCGGCGGCGCTTCGAGACCGGCCTGCGCGCCGCGCTCGCCGCGGGCCGGACCCAGGTCGCGCTCCTCGACCTCGACGACTTCAAGGGCGTGAACGACCGCCTCGGCCACGGCGTCGGCGACCGGCTGCTGGAGGTGCTGGGCGGGCGGCTGCGCAGCGTGCTGCGCGGCGACATCCTCGTGGCGCGCATGGGCGGCGACGAGTTCGCGATCCTCATGCCCGACGTCGGCGACGCCGAGGCGGACGCGATCGTGGGGCGGCTCGCCGACACGCTGCGCCGGCCCATCGCCGCCGGGGACCACGAGCTGCTGGTCGGCGCCAGCATCGGCGTCGCCGACAGCGCGGGCACCACCGACCCGTACGAGGTGCTGCGCCGCGCCGACGTCGCCATGTACGCGGCCAAGTCGGCCCGCGACGGGCACCGCCGCTACAACCACGCCCTGGATCAGCGCTCCGACGAGCAGGCGAAGCTGGGGGCGGAGCTGCGGCACGCGCTGGACTCGGGTCAGTTCCGGGTCGTCTACCAGCCGATCGTCGAGCTGCCGACGGGCCGTACGGTCGCCGTCGAGGCGCTGGTCCGCTGGGAGCACCCGGAGCGCGGGCTGGTGCCGCCGGAGCGTTTCATCCCGGCCGCCGAGCGCAGCGGGCTGATCGTCGAGCTCGGCGAGTGGATCCTGCGAACTGCCTGCGCCCAGGCGGTGGCGTGGCGGGCGGCGCACGGCGACCTCGCCCCCGAACGGATCAGCGTCAACGTCTCGGCGCGGCAGCTCGGCGAGCACGGCCTCGCCCGGATGGTGGCGGGCGTGCTCGAGGAGACCGGGCTCAGCGCACGCCGCCTCACCGTCGAGGTCACCGAGACCGCGGTCTTCGGCGGCGGCCAGGCGGTGCAGGCCGTCCAGGACCTGCACGACCTGGGCGTCCGCATCGCCCTGGACGACTTCGGCACGGGGCACTCGTCGCTGGGGCTGCTGCAGACCGTACCCGTGGACGTGCTGAAGGTGGACAAGTCGTTCGTCGACGGGATCACGATGGCCGGCCGGCACGCGGTCATCGCCACTGCGCTCATCCAGGTCAGCGCGGGCCTGGGGCTGACCGCGGTCGCCGAGGGCGTCGAGACGGCCGAGCAGGCGGCCGAGCTGTACCGCCTGGGATACCGCCTCGCGCAGGGTTACCACTTCGGCCGGCCGTCCCCCGAACCCCGGTTCCTCGTGCCCCACTTCGTCGGCGGCCGGCCCTAGGACGACCCAGGTCAGTGCTGTCCCAGCAGCTCCGCGATGCTCTCCCGCAGCTCCTGCTGGCTGATCGGCTCCACCAGGCCGCCGGTCCGGGCGTCCTGCATGGCCTTGGCGAGCTGCACCCGGCGCAGCACCTCCTTGATGTCGGCGCCGGTCATGCCGTGGCTGAGCCGGCCCAGCTCGGCCATGTCCAGCCCGTCGGCGAACATCGTGAAGCCCGGCTCCTCGTGCGCCGCCGCGAGCTGCGCGATCATCTTGCGGAAGATCTCCGCGCGGCTCGCCTCGTCGGGCTTCGGGATGGACAGCTTCACGTCGAAGCGGCCGGAGCGGATCAGCGAGTCGTCGACGCGGTGCGGGAAGTTCGTCGTGGCCACCACGATCACGTTCGGGTTGGCCTCGATGAGGTCGTTCATCTCCTGCTTGAAGATGCCCGCCACCGCGTTGATCGCCTGGCTGGCCGCGTCGCCGCCGGAGCCCGCGTAACTGATGATCGAGTCGAACTCGTCGAACAGGATCAGCGTCGGCACCCGGTAGCGGCGGGCGTCGCGGAACACCTGCTTGATGTTGCGCTCCGAGCCACCGAGCCACTTGTCGAGGATCTCGGGCGTACGGATCTCGCGGAAGTCGGCGCCGATCTCGTTGGCCAGCGCCCGCGAGAGCATGGTCTTGCCGGTGCCGGGCGGCCCGTACATGAGGATGCCCTGCGGCCGCCGCGCGCCCCACCGGGCCATCGCCTCCGGATGGCGGAACGACACCGCGATCTGGCGCAGCTCGGCGACCACCGCCGCGAGCCCGCCGACCTGGTCGAGGGTGACCTCCTGGGTGGTGGTGACGACGCGCGGGATGGTCTCGCGGCTGACCACGTACCGGCGGCCGGTGAGCGGTTCGGTGGACGGCGGCAACAGCTCGACGACGGCCTGCAGCAGCAGTCGCACCATGGCGGCCAGGTGCTCGGGCTGCACCTCGTCGCGCGGCACCTCGGCACGCAGCCGGATCACACCGGCGCCCGGGTCGTGGGTCACGGCCGCCTGCAGGCCGCCGGCGGCGTCGGCCAGGTAGCCGGTCTCCGGTTCGGCGGACGTCACCGGCCGGTCCAGGCCGAGCTTCTTGTACGCCGCGACGGCCGCGGTCCCCACGCCGTCGACGATGCGTGTCGCGATGGGGTCGCCGGCCGCGATCCGCTTCGCCAGCAGCGTCCCCACCGGGTCGTTGCCGAGCACCACGGCGCGGATCCGCTCCTTGTGCGGCAGGTCGTCGACCGTCGTGCCGATCTCCGCGGCGAAGACGTGCATCGGCCCCTCGGGCGTGTCCGCGCTGGACACCGTCAGCTCGGCGCGCCGCACCGGCGCCGGGAACGTGGCCCGGCGCAGCAGCTCGACGGGGTTGACCCGGGCGGCGGCGAGGATGGTGCCGGCGTCGACGATCTCGACGGTGGCCCCGGCGTACTGGAAGGACTCGGTCATGGTGGCGGCCCCCTCTCCCATCCCAGAGTGACACAGAGCCGGGCCCGTCCTCGTGGTGAGAACGGGCCCGGCTTCCCGTGCGGTCAGCAGCCGATGCGGTTGGTGGACGCGGCCACGTCGTCGTACCAGAGGGTGTCCGAGCCCTCCCCGTAGCTCTCCCAGCCCAGTTTCAGGTCGGCCAGGCGGGGCCGGTACGTCTTGTTGAGCCACTGCCCGTCGACGTCGTGGGTCGGTACGCCGTCCTGCAGCAGCCCCGGCACGGACGTCCCGTTGAGCCAGGTCTGCATCGTGCCGTCCGTACCGTTGACCTTGAACTCGACGCAGTTCCAGCTCCCGACCGGCAGCGGCGCGGATTGCGCGACCCCGGCCGGGCTCTGCTCGGGCAGCGTGGCGTCGTCGGAGGCGCGGTTCCACTGCAGGGCGCCGTTCTGGCCGCCGAAGCGCAGGTCACGGTTGCCGTCCGCGGTGTCCTGCAGGGCCACGGTGGTGATGTGCGAGGCCGGCAGCGCCGTGGTGTGGCGCACCCAGTAGCGCACGTACCAGACGGTGCCGGACGGCAGCAGCGTCGTGTTGCGGACGAACACGTGGTTGCAGTAGCCGGCCGCGCCGTCGATACGCAGCGACTTCGTGCCGCTGTGGGCGACCGTACCGTCGAATGTGGCCTTGCCCGCGCCGGAGCAGTCGGGGTACGTCGTGGTCCAGTTCGCGGTGGACCCCTCGAAACCCTCGCTGCCCGCGGGGGTGCCGGGCGGTGGCGTGGTGGGCGGCGGGGTCGTCGGCGGCGGATCGGTGGGCGGCGGGGTGGTCGGATCCTCGCCGCAGCGCACGCCGTTGAGCGAGAACGACGCGGGCGCGGTGTTGGTGCCCGAGTACGTCCCCTGGAAGCCGAACGACACGCTCGCACCGGTGCCGAGCGACGGCGCCCAGCTCGGCGCCGCGGCGGTGACCGCGCTGCCGGACTGGGTGACCGTGGCGCTCCAGCCGGACGTCACCCGCTGGTCGCCCGGGAAGGTCCAGGTCAGCGACCAGGGGCTGACCGCCGCCGACCGGTTGGTGACCTTGACGTCGGCGGTGAAGCCGGTGCTCCACTGGTTGACCGTGTACGTGACGTCGCAGGCGCTCGCCGCGGACGCCACGGACGGCACGACCAGCACCGCCGCGGTGAGCCCGACGGCGGCCGCGAGCCGGGTCAGCACGGCGTGCCGTTCAGGGCGAAGCCGGTGGGGCCGGCCGGCGGCGTACCGGTGAAGGTCGCCTGGAAGCCCGCGCTGGTCGTCGCGCCGGTGCCCAGGTTGCCGTTGTACGCCGCGTTGCGCACGGTGATCGTGGTCCCGGACTGCGACCACGTCCCGTTCCAGCCGTTGCTGAGCGTCACCGACGAGGGCACCGTGAAGGTCAGCGTCCAGGAGCTGACCGCCGGGCCGTTGTTGGTGATCCGCACGTCCGCGGTGAAGCCGGTCGACCAGGTGTTGGCGGTGTACGCCACCGAGCACCCACCCGCGGGCGGCGTGGTCGGGGGCGTCGTGGGCGGAGTGGTCGGGGGCGTCGTGGGCGGGGTCGTGGGCGGGGTCGTGGGCGGCTGGGTCGCGCCGGCGGCGATCGCCAGGTCGTACGCCCGCTGCGGCACGAACTGGCCCGCCGCGGCGATGCAGCCGTCCGCCTCACCCGGCAGCTTGATCCACAGGTACGCGTCGAGGATCGGGTCGCTGACCGCGGTGGTGCTGGGGATGCCGATGGCCCGCCCGGCCGGGTCGCACCACTCGCTGCCGAGGGGGCCGTTGCCGTTGCGGCTGGTGTCGATGACGCCCTTGAGCCTGCTCACCCCGGTCGCCGCGATGACGTTCTTGATGTACGGGATGGACTCGGCGTTGGTCCGGTAGTTGGACACGTTGACCGAGATGCCGTCGGCGCTGTTGGCGATGTCCGCGCGGACCAGGCGGGCGGCCATCTCGGACGGGGCCAGCCAGGCCGAGTTCCCCGCGTCGAAGTAGACCTTGGCGGCCGCCGAGCCGGCCTTGAGCTTCTTGCCCGCGTACGCCATCGAGGCGTACACCTCCTGCTGCTGGGCGGAGGTGAGGCAGTTGGTCATGATCGGGAGCACGTCGGGCTCGAGGATGATCGCGGCGGCCCGGCCCTTGAGCCCGGCGGCCACCTGGTCGATCCACTGCCGGTACGCGGTGTGGCTGGGCAGCCCGCCGGAGCTGGCACCGCTGCAGTCACGGTTGGGGATGTTGTAGACGACCATGATCGGCGTCTTGCCGGCCGCAGCGGCCGCGCCGACGTACGCGTCGACCTCCGCGGCGACCGTGCCGGGATTGTTCTGGGTGAACCAGCGGCCCTGCGGCACGGTCGCGATCCGGTCCCGGATCACGGCGGCGCGCGAATCGTTCGGATTGGCCGCGACCCAGCGGGCGGCGCTGGACTGCGGGTCGACGTAGAACGGGGACTCGGCGGCCGAGGCGGTGCCGGGCCACACCAGGGCGGCGCCGGCGACCAGTGCGGCGGCCGCGAGCAGGCGAAGACGCATCGGGCTTCTCCAGGGGGACGGGGATGGAGTGTGGGAGCGCTCCCATACATCGACCACCGTAGGTGCAGTAACCCCGGAACTTCAAGCGTCAGGCTTCCGGCAGCGCATCTCCCTGCCGGACCAGCCCGTTCTGGTACGCCAGCACCACCAGCTGCGCCCGGTCCCGCGCGTTGAGCTTGGTCATCGCGCGGTTCACGTGGGTCTTCGCCGTCAGGGGCGACAGGTGCAGCCGCTCGGCGATGTCGTCGTTGGACAGCCCGTGCGCCACCAGCACCAGGATCTCCCGCTCCCGCTCGGTGAGCAGGTCCAGCGCCGGCGACGCGCCACCCGGCTCCGGCCGCAGGCTGGTCAGGAAACGGCTCACCAGCCCGCGGGTGGCCTTCGGGGACAGCAGCGCCTCACCGCTCGCCACCACGCGGATCGCGTGCAACAGGTCCTCGGGCTCCACGCTCTTGCCGAGGAAACCGCTCGCGCCCGCCTGCAGCGCCAGCACCACGTTGTCGTCGTTCTCGAACGTGGTCAGCACCAGCACGCGTACGCCGGCGAGGTTGTCGTCCGCGCCGATCCGGCGGGTCGCCTCGAGCCCGTCCATCCGCGGCATCCGGATGTCCATGAGCACCACGTCGGCACGCGCGGTCCGGGCCAGATCGACCGCCTCCCGCCCGTCGGCCGCCTCGGCCACGACCTGGAACCCCGGCTCCGAGTCGATGATCATCTTGAAGCCCGCGCGGATGAGCGCCTGATCATCGGCGAGCAGCACCCGGATGGTCACGCGGGCTCCTCCCGCGGGACGACACACGACCGCAGACCCGGACGCAGCGCGGGCAGAGCGCGGGCCGGGGCCGGCGTCTCTTCGGGTGTGGGAGCCGGTGCGGGTTTCTCGGTGGGCAGGACCGCGTGCACCCGGAACCGGCCGTCGTCCACGTAGCCCGCGGTCACCTGACCACCGGCCGACGCGGCCCGCTCGCGCATGCCGAGCAGCCCGTAACCCGATCCGACCACCGCCGGCGCCGGCCCCACCTCGTTCGCGACCTCGAGGATCACGCCGCTCGGGGCGTACTCGACGAGGAGCGTGGCCGAGCCGGTGCCGTAGCGGTGGGCGTTGGTCAGCGCCTCCTGCACGATCCGGTACGCCGCCAGGTCCACCAGGGCCGGCAGCTCCCGACGCCCACCGCGCTGCTGGTGGCGTACGCGGAAACCGGTCGCCTCCAGGGCCCCGAGCAGCTCCGGCAGCCGGGCGAGGCCCGGGGTCGGCTCGTGGCTGTCCGCCTCGTCGCCGCTGCGCAGCACCCCGACCACCGACTGGATCTCCTTGAGCACGGTGTCCGAGGCGTCGCGGATGTGCGCCAGCACCGGTCCCACCTGGTCCGGCCGGCGCTGCAGGATGTGGGCGGCGGCGCCGGCCTGCACGCTGATCACCGCGATGTGGTGGGCGACGACGTCGTGCAGCTCGCGGGCGATGCGCACCCGCTCGTCCATGACCCGGCGCCGCGCGACCTCCTCGCGCGTCTCCTCGGCCCGGCGCGCGCGTTCCTCGACCTCACGGATGTACGCCCGGTGCATACGCGCGGCGTCCCCGGCGGCCGCCGCCATGAAGATCCATGCGAACACGCCCAGCGTCTCGAAGCGCCACCAGTCGCCCACGGCGACGACCAGCCCGGTCGCGTAGACCAGCGAGGACGCCGTCAGCGCGCAGATCCAGCCGCGGCGCCGGTTCGTGTGCGCCGCGATCGAGTACGTGATCACGCCGAGCGCGACGATCAGCCCGGGGTTGCTCACCCCCCGCAGCACCGCACCCACCGTGGCGGCGGTCGCCACACCCAGCGCCGCGTACGGCCGTATGCGCCGCAGCAGCACCGCGACGAACGCCACCAGCGCCACGAGAACGTCGCTGGGCGTGACGCGGTCGTCGACCGTCGCCTTGAAGACGGCCCACGCCAGCACGAACGCCAGCAGGACGTCGAGCAGCATCGGCTTCTCGGCGGCCGCTTCCTTCCACGCCCTGATCCGGGCGATGTGCCTGGTCTCCATCACCCTGCACCGTACGCGGGCCCGCCCAGCCCCCGCGTCGTCTCCGCGTAGTAACGGCGGCCGCCCCGGATACCACGATCATGGTACGGAGCTGCCTGCACGGGGACGACGACGCGGCGGCCGTTTCCCGGGACCGTGGGTGAGTCCCTGACGAAGGCTCACCTGGAGAAGCGATGGCTACCTATCTCTACCGGCTCGGGCGGTTCAGCTTCCGCCGCCGCACCTTGGTGCTGTCCCTGTGGCTGGCCGTGCTCGCGATACTCGGGGTCGGCGCGGCCACCCTGTCCGGGCCGACCGCCGACACGTTCTCCATCCCGGGCACCGAGGCGCAGCAGGCCCAGGACCTGCTCACCGAGCGGTTCCCGCAGTCCGGCGCCGGCGGGGCCTCGGCCCGGGTCGTGTTCGCCGCGCCGCCGGGACAGAAGGTCACCGACCCCGCCAACCGGGCCGCGATCGAGCAGACGGCCGCCCGCGTCCGCACGGGAGCGCAGGTCGCCGACGTCAGCGACCCGCTCAAGGGCACGGTCAACCAGGCCGGGACGGTCGCGTACGCGCAGGTCACGTACAAGGTCCCGGCGGACGACCTGACCCAGGCCGACCGCGACGCGCTGACCGGCGCCACCGAGGTGGGCCGGGACGCGGGGCTGACCGTCGAAGCCGGCGGCGACGCCCTGCAGGGGCCCGGCGAACAGGGCCCCGGCGAGGCCGTCGGCCTGCTCGTCGCCGCCGTCGTCCTGGTCATCACCTTCGGTTCGCTGGTGGCCGCCGGGCTGCCGCTGCTGACCGCGATCCTCGGCGTGGGCGCCGCGATGGCCGGCATCCAGATCGCGTCCGGCTTCATCGACCTCAGCAGCAGCACGCCCACCCTCGCGCTCATGCTCGGCATCGCCGTGGCCGTGGACTACGCGCTGTTCATCGTCTCCCGCTACCGGCACGAGGTGGCCCTGGGCCGGACCGGCATCGAGGCGGCCGGGCGCGCGGTCGGCACGGCCGGCTCCGCGGTGACCTTCGCCGGCCTGACCGTGGTCATCGCCCTGTCCGCGCTGGCGGTCGTCAACATGCCGGTGCTCACCCAGATGGGGCTGGCCGCCGCGGGCGCCGTCGCCGTCGCCGTCCTCATCGCGCTGACCCTGCTCCCGGCGATGCTCGGCTTCGCCGGCGGACGCATCACCGGCAGCCGCCGCCGTGGGCGTGACCCCGAGGGCGACGGCGTACGCCCCACCGCGGGACGGCGGTGGGCGCAGCTCGTGACCCGCCGGCCCGTGCTGACCCTCGCCGCGGCGACGCTGGGCCTGCTCGTGGTCGCGATCCCCGCGCTCAGCCTGCGGCTCGGGCTGCCCGGTGACAGCATGGCCGCGCCGGACACCACCCAGCGCAAGGCGTACGACCTGCTCACCGACGGCTTCGGCGCGGGCTTCAACGGCCCGCTGCTCGTCGTCGTCGACGCCGCGGGCAGTCCCGAGCCGCAGCGGGCGGCGCAGGACGCGGCCGCTGCGATCAAGGCGCTGCCCAACGTGCTCACGGTCAGCCCGGCCACCTTCAACCCGGCCGGGGACACGGCGATCCTGCAGGTGATCCCGGCCAGCGCGCCGGACAGCGAGCGGACCACCGACCTGGTGCACGCGATCCGCGACCTGGACGGCGGCATGCGCGGGCGTACGGGCGCGGACCTGGCGGTCACCGGCACGACCGCGGTCAACATCGACATGTCCGCGAAGATGGGTGCGGCGCTGGTGCCGTATCTCGCCGTGATCGTGGGGCTGGCGTTCCTGCTGCTGACCGTGCTGTTCCGGTCGATCCTGGTGCCGCTCAAGGCGATCGGCGGCTTCCTGCTCAGCGTGGTGGCTACCTTCGGCGCGGTCGTCGCGGTCTTCCAGTGGGGCTGGCTCGCCGACGTCTTCGGCATCGACCAGACCGGCCCGGTGGTCAGCCTCATGCCGGTGCTGCTCATCGGCATCGTGTTCGGCCTGGCGATGGACTACGAGGTCTTCCTGGTCAGCCGGATGCGCGAGGAGCACGTGCACGGCGCGGCGCCGACGGACGCGGTGGTGGACGGCTTCGGCCACGGCGCCCGGGTGGTCACCGCCGCGGCGATCATCATGATCAGCGTCTTCGCGGGCTTCGTCCTCTCCCCCGACTCGATCATCAAGTCGATCGGCTTCGCGCTGGCCGCGGCCATCCTCTTCGACGCGTTCGTGGTCCGCATGACCATCGTGCCGGCGGTGATGACGCTGCTCGGACGCCGCGCCTGGGCGCTTCCGCGCTGGCTCGACCGGATCCTGCCGGACGTGGACGTCGAGGGCGACAAGCTGCGCCCGGCCGAGCCGGAGCCGGTGCCGCCCGCGCCGGAACTGGTCGGCGCCGGACGCTGAGCACGCCGGGCCGCCACCTCTCAGCGGGGTGGCGGCCCGGCCGCCGCCGGCACCGACCACAGGAAGACGCCCGAGGCCACCCCGGTCGCCGCGGCGACGCCGGAGGCGCGGCCGTCCAGCGCCGCCCGGCGGACCACCACCGCGAAGTCCGGGCCGGGCGACATCGCCCCGATCGCGATCACGCCGCTGAACGCGAGGACCTGAGTCACCGTCGTCACGCCCGCCACGATAACTACAGTTGACCGGTGACATCGGTACGGGAGACGGTCGCGGCCGTCGTCGGCGGGCGGCTCGGCTACGAGGACGGGCTGGATCTGCTGACCGTCGCCCCCGCCGCCGAGGTGGACCCGGTGCTCCGGGACGCGCTGTTCGACGCCACCGCGCGGCTGTTCCGCGCCGGCTGGCAACCGGCCGAGGTGCACCGGGTCGTGGCCCGGCGCGGCGAGCCCGCCCACGCCCACCTGATCACCGACGCGGTGGCCGCGTACCTGCGCGGGTTCAAGCCGCGCACGGTCGACGCGCGCTGGCGGGCCCAGGCCGACGGGCTCGGCGCCCGGGTGTGGTGGGGCGCCGACGAGCAGTACGTCGGCCAGGTCGTGCAGCGCCGCCGGGCCGACCGGGTCAGCCTGATCGACGCCTTCCTCGGTGTGCTGACCGTGCTGGCGTCGCTGCCGCCGCTCGACGTGCTGATCCCGCCGCCGGGGCAGGTCGTCCGCGCGGGGCCGCGCACCGCCAACGGGGCGCTGCTGGATCGCGTACGGGCCCTGCTCGCCAAGGCCGAGTCGACCACCTTCCCGGCGGAGGCGGAGGCGTACAGCGCCAAGGCGCAGGAGCTGATCTCGCGGCACAGCCTCGAGGAGGCGCTCGTCGAGGCCGGGGACGCGCGGGTCACCCCGTACGCCCGCCGCGTCGGCATCGACCACCCCTATGAGAGCGAGAAAGCCGCCTTGCTCGCGTCGGTGGCCGGGGCCAACCGCTGCCAGGTGGTGTGGTCTCCGGAGTTCGGCTTCGCCACGGTGTTCGGCTTCGACGCCGACCTGGACGCGGTGGAGCTGCTGCACACTTCGCTGCTCGTGCAGGCGCACCGGGCCATGGCACGTGACGAGCCGCCCGGCGGCAAGGCGGGCCGGGCCCGGCTCAAGACCTTCCGGCAGTCCTTCCTGGTGGGGTACGCGGTCCGCATCGGCGAGCGGCTCGCGGAGGCGGACCGGGCCGCGCTGGCCGGCACGGGTGACGCCGCGGCGCTGCTACCGGTGCTGGCCTCGCGCGACGTGCAGGTCCGCGAGGCCCGGGAGCGGGCGTTCCCGCGTACGGTCCGGGGGCGAGGGCTGCGGGTGGACAGCGAGGAGGGCTGGGAATCGGGCCGGACGGCCGCCGACAGGGCCACGCTGACCTGATCGTCACGGACGGTTTGATCTTGACTCCACTGTGTATGGTGCACGGGTGGAGACGACAACCGTGGCGCGCATCGTCGTGGCGGCCGGTGATCCGCACGCCACCGACCAGGCCGCCCAGAAACTGCTGAAGGAACTGCACGAGCTGCGCGAGGTCGTCGCGGTCGAACAGGCCACCGTGGCCGGCACAGCGGAGGGTGCCCGCAGCACGGAGATGATCGCGGTCGGCACGATGCTGCTCACCCTCGCCGCGACCCCCGAGGTGATCGGCGGCGTGCTGACGTACCTGAGCGAGTGGCTGCGCCGGCCGGGCAACCGGGGTTCGATCCGGTTCCGGGTCGGCGACAAGGAGATCGAGCTGAGCGATGCGTCGCCGGCCGAGCGCCAGAAGATCATCGACGCGTTCGTCAGGGAGTTGAGACGACGCTGAGTCATCGACGGGCGCTGATCATCGCGACGGAGGAATACTCCGATCCCGCGTTCTCCCGGCTGCCCGGCACGGCCCGCGACGCCGAGGAGCTGGCGCGGGTGCTGGGCGACCCGCTCGTCGGCGACTTCGACGTGAGTGTCCTCGAGAACCGCGACGTGCGCACCGCGGGCCGGCGCATCGGTGAGTTCTTCCGCGACGCCGAGCCCGGGGACATCCTGCTGCTCTCCATCGCCGGCCACGGCGTACGCAACGACGAGGGCCATCTGTACTTCGCCGTCACCGACACCGTGCCCGACGCGCTCTGGGTCACGGCGCTGGCCGCCAAGGACATCACCCACGAGATGGAGACCAGCCCGGCCCGCCGGATCGTGGTGCTGCTGGACTGCTGCTACGCCGGCGCCTTCGACGAGCGCAAGAACCTCGACCACGCCGGTCCCCGGCCGGCGCCCGCACCGCCGGTGGGCTCCGCCGCGCCGGACGAACTGGTGACCGACGACGCCCACGTGCGCGGCCAGGTGGTCATCGCGGCGGCCACCTCCATCGAGCAGGCGGTCGAGGGCCGCACCGGCGGGCTGTTCACCCGCTGCGTGGTGGAGGGCCTGCGGACCGGCGCCGCGGACCTCAACCGCGACGGCGAGGTCGACGCGCACGAGCTGCACCTGTACGTCCACGCGCGGATGAGCGAACTCGGGGCCGGCGTCGAGCAGCATCCGACGTACTCGGTGCACCGGCTGCAGGGCATGCTGCGCCTGGCCCACCGCGCCCCGCTGCCGCCCGGCGCCGCGCCACCCGTCGCCGTCACGGCACCGCCCGTCGCCCTACCCCCGTCCGGTACGGACCCGCCACCGGACTCGGCTTCACGGAGGCGGGCGCCGCGGGCGTTGCTGCTCGTGGCCGTCCTGCTGACCGGGTGCGGGGTGCAGGCGGACACCCCGAGCACCGGCGGATGCCCGACGCCCGCGCACGTCCGCGTCGCCGCGGATCCGGCGGGGATCGGCGCGTACCGCGACCTCGCCGCGGAGTTCGAGGGCTGGGTCGCCGCCGGTCGGCACGGCTGCCGCTCCGCCGACCTGTACGTGTACCCCGTCCCCGCCGACCAGGCCGCGGACGGGCTGCGGCACGGCTGGGACCGGGGGCCGGACGGGCGCGCGTACCTGCGGGACGTCGGGCCGCACCCGGACGTGTGGCTGCCCGGCGCGGGCAGCGACGTGCCCGCCCTCGATCCGGCGCTCGCCACGGTGGTGGAGGTGGCCCGTACCCCGGTCGTGCTCGGCGTGCCGGAGAAGGCCGGCGTCCCCGCCGACCTGCGCCGGGCAGTCCTGCCCTGGCCCGAGCTCTTCGACCGGGTCAGCCGGGCCACCGGAGTGGTCCGCGGCGATCCCCGCACGTCCGCGGTCGCCGGGATGGCCACCGCCCGCCTGTACGCCGGCGGCACGATCGGGCCGGCCGCCGCCCGCACGCGCTACGAGCAGCGCATCGAACGGGCGCTGGACGTCGGCAGGTACCCGGTCGGCGACGAGGCCGGGCTGCTCTGCCGGCACGCCGCGGAGCACGGGACGGCCGCGGTCGTGCTCACCGAGCAGCAGCTGGTCCGCTTCAACCGCGGTGACCCGGCCGGCGGACCGTGCGCCCGCGGCGGTCCCCCGCAGGGCGGTGACCGGCTGCGCGCCTTCTACCCCGCCGACACCCCGGCCATGCGGCAGGCGGTGGTGACGCTGACCTGGCCGGCGCAGCGGCAGGCGAGTGTCACGCGGGCGTACGCCGCCTGGTTCGCCCGCTGGCTGCGTACCGACCCCGGGCGCGCGGCGCTGCTGCGGGCCGGGTTGCGGCCGTACGCGTACGACGCCGGGGAGCCGCTCGGCACGGACTACGGCGCTCTGACCGACTGGCCGTTCGCGCGGGTGGTGCAGAGTGAGCCGGACGCGCTGACCCGCCGGGACGTGCAGAGGCTGTACGCCGGCGCGGGCCGCCCGGGACGGTTCCTGGTGGCGCTGGACGCCTCCGGCTCGATGAACACGGTCACCGCCGATCCCACCCGTACCCGATGGGAGGTCGCCGTGGCCGCGGTCGAGCGGGCCGCCGCCCGCCTCGGCGGCCGGGACCGTTTCGGGCTGCTCACCTTCGCCGCCACCGGCGGTCGCGCCACCCGCGACCGGGTGCCGCTCGGACCGTCCGGCCAGGCCGCCGTGTCCCGGGTCCGCGCGGCCACCGCCACGGTCCGTCCCGCCGGGGACACGCCGCTGTACGAGGCGGTCCGGCGGGGTTCGGCCCTCCTGCGCGCCGGGGACGGCACCGGCGATCCGCTGCGGACCCTCGTGGTGCTCACCGACGGTCAGGACACGAGCGGACAGCCCCGGCCGACGGCCGCGCAGACCGCCGGCGTCCGCGTCTTCGTCATCGCCGTGGGCACCACGACCTGCGCCGACGCCGGCCTGCGGCAGCTCGCCGAGGGCACCGGTGGCCGCTGCTTCGACGCCGGCGCCGGCTCCCCGGAGCCCGTGCTCGGCGGCATGTTCCGGGCGATCTGGGGATAGGAGGCCGCCGGATGCGCGTACGCGGCAAGCCGTGGTGGCTGTTCGCCGCCGGCAACCTGACCGGCGCCGCGGTGGCGGCCGCGCTGTTCCTCTTCGGACCGTTCGCCGGGCCGCCCGAGCTCGAGCCGGGCGAGCTGGTCGTCCTCAGCGGGCAGGACGACAGCACCGGCGGCCAGCGCCAGCGCCTGATCGACCTCTGGAACGACAGCCACCCGCGCAACCGCGCCCGCATCGTCACCGTGCCGCAGGACGCGGACGGGCAGTGGTTCGAGATGGCGAACCGCGCGGAGGACGGCGACACCGACATCTTCAACCTGGACGTGGCGTGGACGGCGTACTTCGCCCACCCGCCGTCCGGGCGGCGGCTCATCCGGCCCATCGACGAGAAGCTGCTGGCCGAACGGCCGGGGGACGCGTTCATGGCGAAACCGCTGCAGACCTGCCGGTACGACGAGCGCCTGTGGGCGCTGCCGTTCAACACCGACGCCGGCCTGCTCTACTACCGCACCGATCAGGGGCTCGAGCCGCCGTTCACCTGGCCGGAGATCGTGGCTGCGGCGGGACGCAAGGGCTTCGAGGGCGCGTACACCACGCAGCTCGCCCGGTACGAGGGCCTCACGGTCAACGTGCTGGAGGCGGTGTGGGCCGCGGGCGGGCGCCTCGACGTCGCCGCCGACGGCCGCGTCAGCCTCGACCTGGACCGGTGGGACGAGGCCGTACGGCGGCTGACGCCCCGCCGCGACGCCGGGCCGCACGTGGTGCTGCCGGAGTCCACGTCGTTCGACGAGGCGGGCAGCCGGGGCGCGTTCCAGGACGGCCGGGTGTTGTTCATGCGCAACTGGCCCGTCGCCTACCGCACGATGCTCGCCGGCGACCAGCCGCGGGCCGGCGGCGGGGGCGGTGAGCCGGCCGGGGGCGGACGCCGGCCGGTGCCGTTCGCGGTGGCGAAGCTGCCCGGTCCCAGCGTGCTCGGCGGGCAGAACCTCGCCGTCTCCGAGCGAACCCGGAAACCGCGAGCCGCGCAGGCGCTGATCGAGTTCCTCACCAACCAGCGCAGCCAGGAGATGCTGTTCGACCCGGGCGGATTCGCCGCCACCCGGGCCGCGGTCTACGAGAACGAGACGATCAAACAGAAGTACCCGTACGCGCCGCTGCTGCGCGAGGCCGTCGACACCGCGCAGCTGCGCCCGATGTCGCCGAACTACGTGGCGTTCAGCAAGCAGCTGAACCTGCAGGTGTCCGAGGTGCTCACCGGCCGGCAGCCGAGGCTGCCCCGGGACCTCGCCGACCAGCTGACCCGGGCCCTGCAGGGCAGGTGACCGCCTGCGGGCCCGGGTCGGCGGATCAGTGCTCGTGCAGGAGCGTGTGGGTGCGCTCGATCTGCGCCCACGACTTCGGCGCAGGCACCGCCTTCTTCGCGGCGAGGGCCCGTGCCGCGCCCGCGGTCAGGACCGGCTTCGACGGGGTGTAGAGCCACGTCCGGAACAGGTCGTCGAGCTGCAGGCCCGAGATCTTCTCCGACAGCGCGATGAACTGCTCGGTCGTCGCGTTGCCGTAGCGGTGCTCGGCCGTCCACGTCCGCAGGATCTCGAAGAAGTCGTCGTCGCCGACCGTACGGCGCAGCTGGTGCAGCGTCATCGCGCCCCGGTCGTAGACGGCGTTGTCGAACAGCAGCGGCGCGCTGGGGTCACCCGGCTGCACGGTCCAGAAGTCGTCGGGCTCCGTCGCGTACAGGAAGTCGAAGATCTCGTCGGTGGTGCCCTCGCCCTGCGCCTCCGACCACAACCACTCGGCGTAGCTGGCGAACCCCTCGTTCAGCCAGATCTCCTTCCACTGCGCGACCGACACCGAGTCGCCGAACCACTGGTGGCCGTTCTCGTGCACGATCACATAGGTGTTCGCGCCGCCCCGGAAGAACGCGGCCGAGTAGTTGGGGCGCGTCTGGTTCTCCAGCGCGAAGCCGAGCGTGCCGGGCGGTGCCACGACCCCGCCGCGCGCCTCGAACGGCCACGGCCCGAAGATGCCGCTCTCCCAGTCGGTGATCTCGGCCGTACGCTCCACGCTGGACCGGGCCGCCGCGTCGAAGTCGGCGGGCAGCAGCTTCGAGTACGCGTTGATCACCGGCTGCCCGTCCGGCGTCACGTCCCGGGTGATGTCGTACTGCCCGATCGCCAGCGACGCCAGATACGTGGCCTGCGGCTTGGCGGACCGCCAGTACCACCGGGTCCAGCCCAGGATCTCCGGCGTGGGGTTCCGCGGCTGCACCCCGTTGCTGATCACCTCGACGCCGTCCGGCACCGACACGGAGACGTCGAAGGTGGCCTTGTCGGAGGGATGGTCGTTGCTCGGGAACCACCACCAGGCCTCCTCCGGCTCCCCGACCGCGAGCGCACCGTCCGGGGTACGGATCCAGGCGGTGTACCCGGCCGCGACCTTGTTCGACGGCACCCCCGAGTACTGCACGACCACGGTCATCGCCTGCCCGTCGGCGAGCGTGCGCGCCGGGGTGACGACCAGCTCGTGGTCGCCCTGCCGGACGAACGTGGCGGGCCGGTTGTTCACCTTGATCGACGCGACGTCGAGGATGAAGTCCAGGTTGAACGAGCTGAGATCCTGCTCGGCGGTGGCCAGGATCGTGGTCGTCCCGGTCAGCCGGTCCTGGTCCGGGTAGTACCGCAGCCGGATGTCGTAATGGGAGACGTCGTAGCCGCCGTTGCCGTAGTCGGGGAAGTACTCGTCCCCGAGCCCCGCGCCACCCGGTGCGGGCGCGGCGGCGGCGGGCACGGCGGTCCCGGCGAGGGTCAACACGGTGGCGGCGGCCGCCACCAGGATTCGTCGCACGGTCGGGCATCCTTCCGTCGGCGGACCGGGTCACGGTCCGGCGTGGATGAGTCACCCGCAACCTATCGAAGAACGTCGACTTCGCGCGGCCCGGGACGCTCGGCGGGATCGCTCGTCATCCGCAGCCACCGGAGCCGGACGCGGGCGACCCCCCGCCCCTCCGGCCAGCCTCAGAGCTGGAACCAGTACCGGCGCAGCGGCCCGGACTTCGTCTCCCGGACGCCTTCGAAGACTCCGCCGCACCGCTCGATCGTCGTCATCGACGCGACGTTGCCGACCGCGCAGACGGCCAGCACCCGCTCGAGGCCCAGCGTGGGCGCCTCCTCGAGCATCCGGCCCAGCGCCCACGTGGCCAGGCCGCGCCGCCGAGCCGACGGCCGGATGCCGTAGCCGACGTGGCCCGCCCACGCGACGTACTCGTCGTCGCCGTACCGCAGCGCGATCCCGCCGAGCACACGGTCGTCCTCCACGATCCACCGGTACGCGCACCCGTGCCGGCCCGCCTCGACGGTCACCGCCGGGTCGGACTGCCGGGCCAGACGCGCCACCCAGGCCGCGAAGCCGCCGGGTGAGCGCACGTCGTCCGCGGCGCCGATGCCGAAGCCGTCCTCGTGCAAGCCCGGACCCCACTCGTGGTGGGCCTCCAGCCACGCGTCGTGCAGACGGACGTTCGGCGCGATCAACTCCGGCACGCGTCCACCGTAGTCGGCGCCATATCGGGCCTCATGCGAGCTCGGCGCGCAGCTTCTCCAGGACGTCCCGCAGGATCTCGTCGAGGCGGCGGTCGTCGACGCTGTCCAGCCACTCGGCGATCGAGACGCTCACCAGCGTCACGCAGGTCTCGGCGAGCAGAGCGGCCCGGGTCGCATCGAGGCCCCGCGCCAGGAAGCCCTCCCGGACCGCCTCGGCCATGGCCGCCCGCTTGCGCAGGTCCCGCTCGCGCAATCCCTCGTCGGAGCGGACCAGGTCGCGGCGGTGGCGCAGCGCGGCCTTGCGGCCCTCGAAGCGGGTCGCGGCGACGGTCCGGAGGCCCTCGACGATAAGCTGCATCGGCTCCGCGGTGGCGGGCGCCTCGGCCATCAGCTTCGCGACCATCGCGGGCACCTCGGCGTCGTCGGCGAAGAGGACCTCGCGTTTGTCGGCGAAGTGCCGGAAGAAGGTGCGGGTGGTAAGGCCGGCGCGGGCGGCGATCGCGGGCACCGTCGTCGCGGCGAAGCCCTGCTCGGCGAAGAGGTCGAGGGCCGCCGCCTGGAGGCGCTCGCGCGCGTCGGGTCGCCATCTGCTCACCCCGCCATCCTAGTGATGACACGTCATGTCATGAGGCGGCACGGTGATGACACGGCATGTCGTCACCGGGACGGCGCCGGACAGGGCGGAGCTGTGCCATGACTGAGGTGTGGATCCTGGGCGGCGCCGGCCGCAGCGGGCGCGCGATCGCCACCGCGCTGAGGGAACGCGGCATCAGCCCGGTACGGGTCGGACGGGACGCCGGGCGGCTGGCGGCGGTGGCCGGCGGTGACCGCACGGTCGTGGCCGCATCGGTCGAGGCGGTGGCGGCCGAGATCCGCCGGCAGCGGCCCGCCGTGGTCGTCAGCACGATCGGCCCGTTCACCGAGACGGCGGCGGAGCTCGTCCGGGCGTGCCTGCCGGCGAGCCACTACGTCGACCTCGCGAACGACCTGGCCGCCGTCTCGGCGACGCTCGGACGCGGCGAGGAGGTGGCGGCTGCCGGCCGTACGGTCGTGACGGGTGCCGGCTTCGGCGTGACGGCCACCGAGAGCGTCGTCGTGCGGCTCTGCGAGGGCCGGGCCGCGGCTCAGTGCGTACGCGTGGACATGATTCCGTCCCTGGCCATGGACGCGGGCGTCGTGGGCGAGGCCCTGGCCGGAACGCTCCTCGAAGGGCTGCCCGGCGTCGAGGGCGGCCGCCGCTTCCAGGGCCGCCGCTACCGTGAGGGACGGATGGTCGCCGCGCGGCTCGCGGGCGACGCCACCCGGCTCACGCTCCCCGACGGCTCGGCGGTCACCACGGCGAGCATGCCGCTCGGTGAGCTGATCGCGGCCCAGCGCGCGAGCGGCGCCCCGGATGTGGTGGCGGCGTCCAGCGAAGCCCCCTCCTCGCCGCTCGTCCGCGCCGTCCTGCCGCCGGCCACGGCCCTGCTCGCGATCGGGCCCGTACGCTCCTTCGCCCGGCGCCGGCTGGCCACGATGAGGGTCGCCGCCCGGCCTCGCCCGCGCGAGCACTCGTGGGGGCACGCGGTCGTGACCTGGGCTGACGGCACCAAGCGCGAGGGCTGGCTGCGGCTCGGCGAAGCGCAGGCGTGGACCGGCGCGGTACCGGCCGAGGTGGCCCGCCGGCTGCTCGCCGGCAAGGGGCGGCCCGGCGCGTTCACCCCGGCGGCGCTCTTCGGCCCGTCTCTCGCCGAGTCCTGCGGCGGCGAGTACCTCATCGCCGAGAACGCCGCGAGATAGCTTCGCCGGGTGGATGCGGGCGGGCCGGTGACGGCAACCATCCGGCCCGCCCGCGATCACAGTGGCCGGCCACGCCGGGGCGGCGGCGGGCACGGCCGGCATCATGCCGGTGCGGGCGCGGCGCGGCTGCCTCCCGCCGACCGCGGCCCGGTGCTACCCCGCAGTCTTCCCCCGTCGTGTTACAACTCGGATACCGTGCGGGCCATGACGTTCTCGATCGTGGCGCGCTCGGCCGACGGCAAGGCGCTGGGCGTGGCCGTGGCCAGCAAGTTCCTCGGAGTCGGCGCCGCGGTGCCGGCCGCCCTCGCCGACGTCGGCGCGGTCGCGACCCAGTCGTACGCCAACCTCGCGTACAAGGAACAGGCGCTGGCCCTGATGAGAACCGGGGTGGCCGCGACCGGGACGGTGGCCGCGCTGATCGCGGGGGACGCCGGGCCGGTGGATCACCGGCAGGTGGGCGTCGTCGGCGCCGACGGGCCCGGCGCCACGTTCACGGGTACGGCGTGCCACGAGTGGGCGGGCGGCACGGCCGGCGACGGCTTCGCGATCCAGGGCAACATGCTCGCCGGCCCACAGGTGGTGGGCGACATGCGGGCGGCGTGGCTGGCGACCGCGGCGCAGGAGCGGCTCGCGTACCGGCTGCTCGCGACGCTGCGCGCCGGTGACGAGGCGGGCGGCGACCGCCGCGGCCGGCAGAGCGCGGCGTTGTACGTCGTGGCCCGGGGCATGGGGTACGGCGGCACCAGCGACGTCTGGGTCGACCTGCGCGTGGACGACCATCCGGCGCCGGTCACCGAGCTCGCCCGGCTGCTGGAGGTCCACACGCTGTACTTCGAGCGCCCCGACCCCGCGACGCTGCTGGACCTGACCGGCCCGCTCGCCGGCGAGGTGCGCGAACGCCTCGCCGCGGCGGGCCACGAGGCCGGGCCGGCCGCGGCGGACCTGGACGAGGCGCTGGCGGGCTGGGCCGGCGTCGAGAACCTGGAGGAGCGGATCGTGGCGGGCCGCATCGACCCGCTGGTCCTCGCCCACCTGCGCGCCGCTTCGTGAAACCGCCCTCCCGCCGCCGGAGGACCTGAGAGGATCGGTTTGTCCGGTTCAGCGGCGAACGGGGAAGCGCATGCAGCACGTCGAGCGGGTGGCCGAGGCCGAGGCGCCCGAGGAGGCCCGGGACATGTCCCTCGGTGTCCTCGGCATGGCGGCGGTGATGGCGGCCGTCGAGCACCCCGCCTCCCGGCCGGCGCCGGAGCCGCAGCCGGAACGCGCGGCCGCTCAGCCGCGCAGGTAGGCCAGCACCGCCCGGACCCGGCGGTGGTCGTCGGCGTCCGGCGGCAGGTCCAGCTTGGCCAGCAGGCTGCCGATGTGCTTGGCGACGGCCGCCTCGGTGACGACCAGCGTACGGGCGATCGCGGTGTTGGACCGCCCCTCGGCCATGAGCGCGAGCACCTCCCGCTCGCGCGGTGTGAGGCGCTGCAACGGGTCGCGGCGGCGGCCGAGGAGCTGCCGGACCACTTCCGGGTCGACGACCGTACGGCCGGCCGCCACCTGCTCCAGCGCGTCGACGAACTCGGTCACCTCGCCGATGCGGTCCTTGAGCAGGTAGCCGACGCCCGCGGACCGGCCGGAGTCGAGCAGTTCGGCGGCGTACGTCTGCTCCACGTACTGGCTGAGGACGAGCACCGGCAGCTCGGGGTCGGCGGCACGCAGCTCGATCGCCGCCTGCAGACCCTCGTCGCTGAAGCCGGGCGGCATCCGTACGTCCGTCACCACGACGTCGGGCTTCTGCTCGGCCACCGCGGCGCGCAGCGCGGGCGCGTCGGCGACGGCCGCGACCACGTCGTGGCCGAAGCGGCGCAGCATCCCGGCGATGCCCTCGCGCACGATGAGGCCGTCCTCGGCGATCACGACCCGCACGGGATCTCCACGTGCACGAGCGTAGGGCCACCGGGCGGGCTGGACAGCCCGACGGTGCCGTCGACCGCCGCCACGCGGTCGGCCAGCCCGACGAGCCCGCTCCCCCGGCCGGGATCGGCGCCGCCCCGGCCGTCGTCGCGTACGTCGAGGCACAACCGGCCACCGTGGACAGTCGCGGTCACCGCGGCCCGCGAGGCCGCACTGTGTTTGGCCACGTTGGCCAGGGCCTCCACGACGACGAAGTACGCCGCCACTTCCACCGCCTCCGGCAGCCGCCCGTCGATCCGCAGATCCAGGTCGACCGGTACGGGCGCATGCCCGGCAGCGTCCCCCACCGCCGCGGCCAGCCCCCGGTCGGTGAGCACCTTGGGGTGCACGCCGCGGATCAGCTCGCGCAGCTCGGCGAGGGCCTGCTTGGCGAGATCCTGCGCGGCCCGCAGCGGCGGCTCCGCCGGCGACCCGGGCGCCACCTCGAGCCGGGCCAGCCCGAGCTGCATGCTCAACGCCACGAGCCGCTGCTGGGCGCCGTCGTGCAGGTCGCGTTCGATGCGCCGGCGTTCCACCTCGAACGCGTCGACCAGGCGCGCCCGGGAGCGGGTGAGCTCGACCAGCTTGGCGTCCGTGTCGTCGCTGCGCGGCGCGAGGATCGCCCGGGCCATCGCCGCCCGCGCGCCCGCCCACGCCGTGACCGGGTACGCCGCCACGACGCACGCGATCGGCGCCAGCAGGGTCAGCGGCACGGTGGCGGACAACGGCTTCTCGTCCAGGTAGATCGGCGCGAACAGAAACGTCGTGGGCACGAACACGGCGGCGGTCACGACGGCGGCGTCCATCCAGCACAGCACCAGCGCGGACACCATGGTGTAGCCGAGCTCGCGCCACGTGGCCTGCTCCCGCAGCCGGCACATCAGCCAGGCGCGCAGCCCGGGCCGGTCGGGCCGGCGGTGCGGGTCGCTGAGCTCGTCGCGGTCGATGAGCCGCATCCGCCACCGCTCCAGCCGGCCGACGGCGACCCCGCTGAGGACGGTCGCCAGGTAGCCGGCCACCCCGATCACCACGACCGACAGCACCAGCCCGGCACCGAGCAGCCCCAGCACCACGAAGATGGTGGCGAATCCGAGCAGCGCGCCCCCGGTCAGATAGGCCAGCGACCGCCACGGCCACGACGACACGAGGAAGCGCGTCGGTCGCATCGTCAGCGCGTCCAGGGCGTTGCGGGGCGGCATGGACAGTGACGCTACCGGCGGGCCGGCCGCCGGACGGTAGTGCTGGGTATACCTTCGATCCTCGCCGCCGCGTGACTGTGCGCCGCCGTGGCAGCCGGAAGGCTCGTCGGCATGACCATCACGACAATCGGCACGGCGGTCGAGCTGCGGGCCGTCACCAGGATCTTCGGTACGGGCACAGCCGCCGTGACCGCCCTCGACGCGGTCGACGTGGCGATCGCCCCGGCCACCTTCACGGCGGTGATGGGCCCGTCCGGCTCGGGCAAGTCCACCCTGCTGCACTGCGCCGCCGGCCTCGACCGGGCGACCCGCGGCGAGGTGGTGATCGACGGCGTCGCGCTCGCCGGGCTGTCCGAGCGGGCGATCACGAAGCTGCGCCGCGAACGGGTCGGTTTCGTGTTCCAGGCGTTCAACCTCATCCTGGCGCTGAGCGCGGAGCAGAACGTGGCGCTGCCGCTGCGGTTGGCGGGCCGCGCCCCGGCCGCCGGCGAGGTGCAGGCCATGCTCGCCGAGGTGGGGCTGGCCGACCGGGCCCGGCACCGGCCCAGCGAGCTCTCCGGCGGTCAGCAGCAGCGGGTGGCGATCGCCCGCGCGCTGGTGACCCGGCCGGCGGTGGTGTTCGCCGACGAGCCCACCGGCGCCCTGGACACCACGGCGTCGCGGGAGGTGCTGCGGTTGCTGCGGGCCGCCGTCGACCGGCACGCGCAGACGATCGTGATGGTGACGCACGACCCGTACGCGGCCGCCTTCGCCGACCGGGTGCTGTTCCTGGCCGACGGCCGGGTCGTGGACCACCTGCCGGGCCCGGCCGGCGCGTCCGGGATCGCCCTGCGGATGGCCCGGCTGGAGGAGCGATGAGTCTCGCGCTGACCATGGTCCGGCACCGGTTCGCCGCGTTCGCCGGCACGTTCGTGGCGATCGCGCTGGGCGTGGCGGTGGTCGCGGGGGCCACCACTCTCTGGGCGTCGTCGCGCCCGCAGGCCCCGGCCCGCTACGACGCCTGCCCCGTTCTCGTGCACTCGCCGAGCGTCGGCACGGGCCGTGACGGCTACCCCGAATACCGCTCCTGGACCGCCGGCCAGGCCCGGATGCTCGCCGCACGCCTGGCGACGCTGCCGGGTGTCACGGCGGCCGTCCCCGACCCCGCGTTCTACGTGCAGCGCCTCGCCGGCGGACGGGCGACCGGGGATCCCGACGGCGCCCGCACCGACGGGCACACCTGGTCGTCGGCGGTGCTCGGCGGTTACCGGCTCACCGCGGGCACGGCGCCGCAGAGCCCCGGGCAGGTCGCGGTCGCCGGGATGGCGCCGGGCTCGCGCATCGAGGTACTCACCACGCGGGGGCCGGCGACGTGGACGGTCACCGGGACGGTGGACGGGCCCGGGTTCTACGTCAGCGACACGGCCGCGAAGGCGCTGGCGGCAGGGGTCCGGGTGATCGGCCTGACCGTCACCGGCGACCCGGACACCGTCGCGGCGGCCGCCGAGTCCGTCGTGGGCGGGGAGGGGACCGTGCTGACCGGGGCGGAACGGGACAGTCTGGAGGAGGAGGCGGTCACGCGTACCCGGTGGCTGGGCGCGCAGCTGCTCATCGCCATGGTGACGCTCGGCGCGTTCGTCGCGGTGTTCGTGGTGGCGTCGACCTGTGCGCTCAGCGCGGCCCAGCGCCGCCGGGAGATCGGGCTGCTGCGCGCCGTCGGGGCCACACCCGGCCAGGTCGTCCGCCTCATGTACGCCGAGACCCTCGTCGTGGCCGTGCTGGGCGGTGCTGTGGGCGTACCGCTGGGGGCTCTGGCCGCTCCCCTGCTCGCGCCGCCTCTCGTGGCCGCCGGGCTCGAACCGGCGGATTTCGCCGTCTCGGCGCAGCCGCTCGCCCTGGCCGGTTCGTTCCTGCTCGGTGTGGTCGTCGCCCTCGCCGGGGTGTGGGCGTCGGCGCGCCGGTCGAGCCGGGTCCCGGCGCTGGACGCGCTACGCGACGCCGCGGTGGAGCGACGGGCGATGACGGTCCCGCGCTGGATCGGCGGCGTGCTCGCGGCGGCCGGCGGCGGAGGTCTCATGGCCGCCCTGCCCGCGCTGCCCGTCATGACGCGCACGACAGCGGCGCTGGGCTCGGCCATGCTGCTGCTGGTGGCCGCGGCGCTGCTGGCGCCGGTGGTGATCGTGCCGCTCGTCCGCGTCGTGACCTGGCCGTGGCGGCGCGGCGCGACCGGGATGCTGGTCCGCGAGGGCACCCTGACCGGCGTCCGGCGGGTCGCCTCGACGGCCGCCCCGGTGCTGCTCACGGTCGGGTTCGCCGCGCTGCTGACCGGCACCGTCGCCACCATCGAGAGGGCCGCCGGGATCGACGAGGCCGCGAAGCTGCCGGCCGCGACGGTAGCCGCTCCCGACGGCACCCCGGGCCTGCCCGCCCCGGTCGCAGCGGCGCAGCCGGGCGACTACGCGCTGAGCACGGAGGTCCTCGTCACGATCGGCGGCGTCACCAGCGGCCACCAGGCGACGGGCGAGGACGGCGTCCACGGCGTACGGCTCTCCCGCGACCTGCGCGACCGTCCGGAGCGGGTGCCGGTCGCGTTCGCCGACGGCACGACCACGACCCTGCCCGTGACCGGTACCCACGACGGCCCGGCGGACCTCGTCACGCTGCCCCGGGAGCTGATCCGCGAGCACGACCCCGCCGCCCTGGCCGACGCGGTGCTGCTCGACGGCCCGGCCGTCCCCGCCCCCGGCATGAAGGTGCTCCCGGCCGGCGACTACGTCCGGGAACGCATCGACGTGGAGGGCCGGATCATCCGGATCTTCCTGCTCGTACTGATCGGCCTGTCGGTGGGCTACACCGGTCTCGCGGTGGCGAACACCCTGCTCATGGCGACCGCGGCGCGCAGGGGCGAGTTCACCGCCCTGCGGCTGGCCGGCGGCGGGACCGGGCACGTCCTGCGGCTGACGACCGCCGAGGCCCTGCTCACCGTCACGGCCGGCACGCTGCTGGGCGGCGCGGTGGCTGCCGTCGCGCTGCTGGGCATGCAGCACGCCGTCGAGGAGGAGTTGAAGCAGGCGGTCGAGGTCGTGGTGCCGTGGGGGCAGTCGGCACTCGTGGCGCTGGCCTGCGCGCTGGTCGCGGTGGTCGCCGCCGGGGGGCCGGTGCTGCGCGCGCGGTCGCGCTGAAACCCAACCGAAACGGGGGTTCTTCCGCCGCGTACGGCATGCTGAGCTGAACCCCGACGTCGAAGCGGATTGCCGAGGAGACCCACGCATGCTCAACCTCTCCGTGTTCCTGGAGGACAGCGCCCGGCACTACCCCGAGCGCGCGGCGGTCGTGCTGGGCGACCAGCGGCTGTCGTACGCGCAGGTCAACGCGGCCGCCAGCCAGATCGCCAACCTGCTCGTGTCGCGCGGCATCCGGCCGGGCGACAAGGTGGCGCTGTCCTGCCCCAACCTGCCGTACTTCCCGGTCGTCTACTACGGCATCCTGAAGGCCGGCGCGGTGGTGGTGCCGCTGAACGTGCTGCTCAAGGGGCGCGAGATCGCGTACCACCTGGCCGACTCGGAGGCGAAGGCGTACTTCTGCTTCCAGGGCACCCCCGAGCTGCCGATGGGCTCGGAGGGGCACGCCGGCTTCAGCCAGGCCGACGGCTGCGAGCACTTCTTCCTGATCACCGCCGACCCGGCCGCCGCCTCGCCGGTCGAGGGCGCCGAGACCCTCGGGCAGGCGCTCGCGGGGCAGTCGCCGGTCTTCGAGACGGTGCTCGCCGCCGAGACCGACCCGGCCGTCATCCTCTACACCAGCGGCACGACGGGACAGGCCAAGGGCGCCGAGCTCAGCCACTCCAACCTGATCCTCAACGCGCTGACCTGCAACCGGCTGTTCCAGTCCCGGCCCGGCACCGACACGCACCTGCTCGTCCTGCCGCTGTTCCACTCCTTCGGCTCCACCGTCAACATGAACGCCGGCTTCTCCTCGGCCGCCACGCTCGTGCTCATGCCGCGCTTCGAGGCGGCCGGCGCGGTCAAGCTGCTGGAGACCGAGGACGTCACGTTCTTCGCGGGCGTACCGACGATGTACTGGGGCCTGCTCAACGCGCTGTCCGAGGGCGTCGACGTGGAGCGCATCGCCCGCAACATGCGCATCGCGGTCAGCGGCGGCTCGAGCCTGCCCGTCGAGATCATCAAGGAGGTCAAGACCCGGCTCGGCGTGCAGATCCTCGAGGGGTACGGCCTGAGCGAGACCTCGCCGGTGGCCACGTTCAGCGACCCCGACAGCGACCCGCGCCCGGGCTCCATCGGCATCCCCATCTGGGGCGTCGAGGTGAAGCTCATCGACGAGTCGTGGAACACCGTCGAGGGGGTGGACGAGATCGGCGAGATCGCCATCCGCGGCCACAACATCATGCGCGGCTACTACAACCGTCCCGAGGCCACGGCCGAGGTGATGAACAACGGCTGGTTCCGCACCGGCGACCTCGGCCGGCGCGACAAGGACGGCTTCTACTACATCGTCGACCGCGCCAAGGACATGATCATCCGGGGCGGCTTCAACGTGTACCCGCGTGAGATCGAGGAGGTGCTGATGACCCACGAGGCCGTCTCGCTGGCCGCGGTCATCGGCGTGCCGCACCCCAGCCACGGCGAGGAGGTGAAGGCGTACGTGATCCGCAAGGAGGGCGCCACGGTCACCGAGGAGGAGCTCGTCGCCTGGTCGCGGGAGCAGATGGCCTCGTACAAGTACCCGCGCATCGTCGCGTTCGTCGAGTCCCTCCCGATGACGGCCACCGGCAAGCTGCTCAAGCGCGAGCTGTCCTGACACGGCCGGGCGTGGCGCATCCGGCCGGAGATCGTTTGCGTGGGTACGGCACAGTGAGCGGTGTCGGCCGGCACCACGGAGGAAGCTTGAGCACAGCACAGCTGGACCGCCCGGCGCCCGCCCCAGGCCCGGCGCCGGGCGGGGTCCTGCGACGGGTGCGGGCGCTGCGCCACACCTCCCCGGGCCGGCTGCAGCTGCTGCTGACGACGCTGGTCGTGCTCGGCCTGCTCACCGGGCTCGTCGCCGGCCTGACCGCCGCCGCGGCCCGGGCCGGCACCGACGACCTCGGGGACCGGGCCCAGCCGCTGCTCGTGGAGGCCGAGACGATCTACTCGGCGCTCGCGGACGCGGACACCACCGCGGCGCAGGCGTTCCTGGCCGGCGGCCTCGAGCCGGCCGAGCTGACCCGCCGCTACGAGGCCGACCTCGACCGGGCCACCACCGCGCTGACCTCGGCGGCCCGGCGGACCCCGCCGTCGGGGACGGCCGCGGAGGCGATCCGCACGCTGTCGGCCGGCATCCCCCGGTATGCGGCCCTGGTCGCCAGTGCCCGGGCCAACAACCGCCAGGGGCTGCCGGTCGGCGCGTCGTACCTGTCGACCGCCTCGCAGCTCAGCCGCGACTCGCTGCAGCCGCAGGCCCAGATGCTGTTCCGCGACGCCCGCTACGAGGTCGACCGTGGGTACGCCGGCGCGCGTGCCTCGTGGTGGTCCGCCCTGCTCGTGGTCCTGCTGGCGGCGCTGCTCGTGACGCTGCTGGTCACCCAGGTGCACCTGAGCCGCACGACCCGCCGTACGTTCAACATCCCCCTGCTCGTCGCCACCGCCGTGACGCTGGCGCTGACGCTGACCACCGCGATGATCCTGACCGGGCAGCGCTCGCACCTGAACGACGCCGCCCGCGACGGCTCGGCGCCCGTGGCGCTGCTCGCCGAGGCCCGCATCTACGCGCTCCGCGAGCGCAGCGACGACGCGCTCACCCTCGTCGCCCGGCAGGGCTCCCCGGAGCCGGGCAAGGACCCGTACGAGGTGACCAGCCGGGAGCTGACCCGCCGGCTCGACCAGGCCGGCCGGGGCACCGACGGGAGCGCCCGGCAGGCCGTGGACTCCGCAGCCCGCCACCGCCGCGACTGGGAGAACGCCCACAAGCAGATCCGCGCGCTGGACGAGGGCGGCCGCTACGACGACGCGGTGCGCCTGGCGGTCGGCGAGGCCACCACGCAGACATTCACCTCGCTCACCGGCGATCTGGGCCGCGCCTTGGAGGACCGCAAGGAGGCCTTCACCCGCGAGATCGACGCCGCCGGGCGCGGGCTGGGCCTCCTGACCGTCGTGGGGCCGCTGCTCGCGCTGGTGGTCTGCGGCCTGGCGGCCGCCGGCCTGCGGGCCCGCCTGGAGGAGTACCGCTGATGCGCGCCCGTGCCGTCACCGTCGCCGCCGTCCTGCTCGTGTCGCTCGCCGCGGGTGGCTGCTCCGGCGACTCGTCGCGGCCGCGCGGCGAGGCCTCGGCCGCGCCGTCGGCCGCGGCCACCGCGCCGGGACCGGGTACGCCCGCCGACACGTCCTGCAACCCGCGGGCCAGCCGGCGCCCGTCCGCGCCGCTGCCGAAGCCGGGCGCGATGCCGGCCGGCACGTACATGCGCACGATCCAGGACCGCGGCCGGCTCATCCTCGGCACCAGCCAGGACACGCTGCTGTTCAGCTCGCGCAACCCGTTCACCGGCAAGATCGAGGGCTTCGACGTGGACATGGGCCGGCAGATCGCCGCCGCCATCTTCGGCGACCCCGACAAGATCCAGATCAGGGTCATCGGATACGACGACCGCGTCGAGGCCGTGGACGCCGAGGAGCCGGTCGACCTGGTCGCCGACACGATGACCGCCAACTGCGACCGGTGGCGCGACGTGGACTTCTCCACCATCTACTACGACGCCGGGCAGAAGGTGCTGGTCTCGTCCACCTCGGACGCCCGCGGCATCGGCGATCTCGGTGGCCGCAAGGTGTGCGCGGCGCAGGGCTCGACCTCCTACGACAACATCGCCGCCGCCGCGTCCAAGCCGGTCGCGGTCGCCCGGGCCGGGTTCGCCGACTGCCTGGTGGCCTTCCAGCAGAACGAGGTCGACGCCATCTCCACCGACGACACGATCCTCGTGGGGCTGGCCGCGCAGGACCCGTACGCGAAGGTCGTCGGCCCGCGCATGTCGCAGGAGCCGTACGGCATGGCGATCTCGAAGAAGCACCCCGAGTTCACCCGTTTCGTCAACGCCGTGCTGGAGCGCAACCGGGCGAACGGCACCTGGAAGAAGACGTACGAGCGCTGGCTCGGCGACCTCGGACCCGCCCCGCGCCCGCCCGCCGCGCAGTACCGGGACTGACGCCGGTCATGAGCGCCCCCTTCACCGACCTGCTCGCCCGCGCCGACGCCGAACTCGCCCGGCTCGAGGCCGCCGCCGAGGCGATCGCCACGAACCTCGTGGACCTCGACGACAACAGCGCCCGGCGGGACCTGGACCGCAGCCCGCTGACCGGGGCGACCGCCGCCGCGTGGGCCGACGCGACCGCCGCGCTGACCCAGCTGTGGGACGGCTACGGCCAGCTCACCGCGCTGATCACCGCCGCCCGGGAGGCCCGCGGGCAGCGCCGGTTCGGCGACCGGGACCGGTCGGCGTACATCGACCAGGTGCTGGGCCGGTCGATCGCGCTGTCCACGACCACCGTGCCGCTGGCCCGGCGCGGGCTGCTCGGCGCCGGCAAGGTCACCACGAGCTGCTCCCCCGCCGAGCTGTTGTCCGCGATGGAGGCCGCGTTCCAGCTGGCGGTCGGCGTCGCGACCCGGGCCGGCGACGTGTGGCACCGGCTGCTGCCCGCGGCCGCGGACGCCGCCGCGCGCCTGGCCACGCTGCGGACGCTGACCAGCTCGGCGCTGCTGGACGAGGCCGACCGCCGCCTCGGCGACCTCACCGCCACGCTGGCCACCGACCCGCTCGGCTGCGACGAGAGAGCGCTCGCCGACGTCCGGGCGCTGCTGGACCGGGCCGACGCCGAACGCACCTCCGCCGACGAGCTGCGCGAGGCCCTGACCCAGCGGCTCGCCGACGCGCACGCCCTGGCGACCCGGCTTGCAGCGGCCGCGCACACCGCCGCGGCCGCCGAGCAGCGGGCGGCGGGCCGGTTCCCGGACGCCGCCGTAGCCACGGTGACCGGCCCGGATCTCGGCCCCGACCTCGCCGCGATCGACGCGCTCGCCGCCGCCGGGCACTGGTCGCTGATCAGTCCGAGGCTGGCCGCGTGGACCCGGCAGGCACGCGAACGCCTCGCCGGGCTGGAGGGGGCCGCCGCACGCAACGCCGGGCTGCTGTCGGCGCGCGACGAGCTGCGCGGGCGGCTGGGCGCGTACGAGGCCAAGGCGGGCAGCCGCGGCGTGGCCGAGGATCCCGTGCTCGCGCCGCTCGCCGAACGCGCGCGCGGGCTGCTCTACACCGCGCCCTGTGACCTCGAGGCCGCGCGGGCCGCCGTGGGCGCGTACCAGGACGCGGTCTCCGCGCTGACGACCGCGAGGGAGGGCCGCCGATGAAGTGCCAGCGCAACTGCCCGGGGACCGTTCAGGACGGTTACTGCGACACGTGTGGCATGGCCCCGGCCAAGACGCCGGCGCCTCAGCAGCGCGCGGTCACCGCGCCCTCCGTCCGTACGGCGGCGATGTCCTCACGCACGAGCGGGTCGGCGCGCACCGGCAGCGCGCGGACGGGCAGCCGGCGGCGCCGCTTCGGCGGTGGCCTGGTCGACGTCGCCCCGCTGGAGCCGCGCGACCCGGCGACCGCGGTGATGGCCGTGGCGGAGGTCCCGGAGGACCGGCGCTACTGCGGCAAGTGCGGCAACCCGGTCGGGCGGGCCCGCGGCGACCGTCCCGGCCGAACCTCCGGCTTCTGCCCGTCGTGCGGCGAACCGTTCGACTTCACGCCGAAGCTCGGCAAGGGCGACCTGGTCGCCGGCCAGTACGAGGTGGTCGGCCCGCTGGCGCACGGCGGCCTCGGCTGGATCTACCTGGCGGTCGACAAGAACGTCTCGGACCGCTGGGTGGTGCTCAAGGGCCTGCTCAACTCCGGTGACGAGGACGCCCTGGCGGCGGCGGTGGCCGAACGCCGGTTCCTGGCCGAGGTCGAGCATCCGAACATCGTGCGGATCTACAACTTCGTCGAGCACGACGGCGCCGGCTACATCGTCATGGAGTACGTCGGCGGCGAGTCGCTCAAGGGCATCCTCAAGCAGCGCCGGGAGCAGGCGGGCGCCGCGGACCCGCTGCCGGTGGAGCAGGCGCTCGCGTACGTGCTCGAGATCATGCCGGCATTCGGCTACCTGCACGACCGCGGCCTGATCTTCTGCGACTTCAAGCCGGACAACGTCATCCAGACCGGCGACCAGGTCCGGCTCATCGACCTCGGCGGCGTGGTGCACGTCGACGACCTGGACGCCGCCCTGTACGGCACGGTCGGCTACCAGGCGCCCGAGATGGCCCGCACCGGACCGTCGATCCAGAGCGACCTCTACACGATCGGCCGGACTCTGGCCGTGCTCACCACGGAGTTCCGTGGCTACCAGAGCACCTTCAAGGAGAGCCTGCCGGACCGCGACGAGGTCGAGGTGTACCGGCGGCACGATTCGTTCTACCGGCTGCTCTCCCGCGCCACCCACCTCGACCCGGCCGAGCGGTTCGAGGACGCCGGCGAGATGGCCGAGCAGATGCTCGGCGTGCTGCGGGAGGTGCTGGCCGCCGCCGACGGCGAACCCCGCCCGGCGACGTCCCGGCTGTTCACCGGCGAGCTGCGGACCGACCCGCGCAGCGACGAGCCGCAGTGGCGGTTCCTGCCGGCGCCCATGATGGACCTGGCCGACCCGGCCGCCGGGTTCCTCGCCTCGGTCACCGTCACCGACCCGCGCGAGGTGCTGGCGCTGCTCGGCAAGGCGCCCGAGCACACCGTGGAGGTACGGTTGCGGGCGCTGCGGGCGTACATCGACATCGGGCCCGACGCCTTCGCCCAGGCCGCCGAGCTGCGCGACGCGATCGCGGCGGCGTTCGGCGTGGACTGGCGGATCGCCTGGTACGACGGCGTGCTGGCACTCGCCGCCGGGGACTTCGGGCGCGCCGCGGACCGCTTCGACGCCGTCTACTCGGCGTTGCCCGGCGAGCTCGCACCGAAGCTGGCCCTGGCGCTGAGCCTGGAGCTGGCCGGGCGGCACGAGCAGGCCGCGCGGCTGTACGACGTGGCCAGCCGCACGGATCCGGCGTACACCACGGCCGCGACGGGGCTGGCCCGGTGCCGGCTCGCCCTGGGTGACCGCGACGGGGCCGTGGAGGCGTACAACCGGGTGCCGGGCACGTCCGCCGCGCATCGCAGCTCGCAGGTCGGCGCGGTCCGGGCCCTCGTCCGCGCCCATCCCACCGCGCGGGCCGACGTGGCCGCGCTGACCGCCGCCGCCGCGCTGATCGAGCGCCTGGAGATGGAGGCCGCCCAGCTCGCCGCCCTGCGCGCGGAGCTGCTGGAGCAGGCTCTGCGGGCGCTGGCCGCGGGGGTTCCGGTGCCGGTCGCGGTGCTGGGCACGCCCGGCGACGGCACCGCCGGGGAACGCGACGTCCGGTTCGCGCTCGAGGCCGCCTACCGGGAGATGGCCCGGGCCGCGCACGGACCGGAGCGGATCCGGCTCGTCGATCTCGCCAACGCCTCCCGACCGAGGACCCGCACATGACCGTTCCCCTGGAGTGCGCCGCGTGACCGTTTCCCTGGAGTGCGCCGCGTGCGCCGACGAGCGGGCCGCCGGCGCCGCCTTCTGCGAGAGCTGCGGCCGCGCCCTGGCCACCGGGTCGCCGGCCGGGGCGGGCCCGGTGTGCCCCTCCTGTGGCCCGGCCGGCGCGATCGACGCCGACGGATACTGCGGCACGTGCGGGATGCTCGCCGCGCGTCCCCGCGACCACGCCGAGGCCGACGGCGGCCCGGTGGCAGCCGCGGTGACCGATCGCGGGCTGCGGCATCACCGCAACGAGGACGCGATGTGGCTGGCCACCCGCGGCGCCGACGTCGACGCCGTGGTCTGCGACGGCGTGTCCGCGTCGTTCGATCCGCACGTGGCGTCCGCGACAGCCGCCGAGGCGGCGGGCAAGGTGCTCGCCGGAAGCGGGGCCGACGTGGCGGGCCGGGCCGCGCCCGCCGATTCCGGGGGCGACCTCGCCGGACGCGTCGCCGAGGCGATCACGGCCGCCGGCGCCGCGGTCGCGGACCTGGCCGCCACCGACGCGCGGCGGGCCGCGTCCAACCCGGCCTGCACGATCGTGGCGGCGTGCGTGCGCGGCACGGAGATCGGGTACGGCTGGGTCGGCGACAGCCGCGCGTACTGGGTCCCGGAGGACGGTGACGCCCGGCAGCTCACCGAGGACGACTCCTGGGCCACGCACGCGATCGCGCTCGGCGTCGACCCGCAGTCGGCCTGGAACGACCCGAAGGCGCACGCCATCACCGCCTGGCTCGGCGCGGACGCGGGACCCGTGCGGCCGCGCACGGACACGCTGCGCCCCGGGGAGCCGGGCCTGCTCGTACTCTGCAGCGACGGGCTGTGGAACTATCTCACCGACCCCGCCGCGTTCGCGTCGGCCGTGCGTGGCGCCGTACGCGAAGCACCTGATGTGATCTCCGCGGCCCGGGCCCTGATCGCCTTCGCGAACGACGCCGGCGGGGCCGACAACATCACCGTCGTCCTCGTACCGTTCCACCCGTAGGGAGAGCCCGTGGCATACACCGCCGAGGCGTTCCAGAACGAGTTCCTCGCCCTGGGCGCGACCGAGGTCAACGCGATCGTCACCGTCACGTCGTCCGGCGCGGAGGGCGGACGGCGCACGGCCGGGGCGACCGAGATCATCATCGTGGACTGCTCCGGCTCGATGCAGGCCGAGGGCCGCATGATCGCCGCCCGGCAGGCCGCGAAGGCCGCGGTCAACTGCATCGACGACGGCGTACGCTTCGCCATCGTCGCCGGCGTGAGCACCGCGCAGCAGCTCTTCCCGGCGCCGGGGCAGCTCGCCGTGGCGACGCCGGAGACCCGCGCGCAGGCGGTGCACTCCATCGACCGGCTGCAGGCCAACGGCGGCACCGCCATGGGCGCCTGGCTCAAGCTGGCCCACCAGCTGTTCGCCCAGCGCCCCGGCGACATCCAGCACGCGATCCTGCTGACCGACGGCGAGAACGGCGAGTACAAGGGCTACCTGGAGAGCGTCCTGCAGGAGATCGGCGGCTCGTTCACCTGCGACTGCCGCGGGGTCGGCACCAACTGGACGGTCTCCGAGCTACGCAAGATCGCCACCGCCATGCTCGGCACGGTCGACATCGTGGCCCGCCCGCAGGACCTGGCCGCGGCGTTCGAGCAGATGATGACCGCCGCGATGGGCAAGACCAGCGCCGACGTGCAGCTCAAGGTCTGGACGCCGGTCAACTCGGCGATCCGCTTCGTCAAGCAGGTCGAGCCGCAGATGGCCGACCTGACCGGCAAGCGCGTCGAGGACGGCCCGCGGGCCGGACGCTACCCGCTGGGCTCGTGGGGTTCGGAGAGCCGCGACTACCACATCTGCGTGGACGTGGCCCCGGGCACGGCCGGCGACGAGATGCTCGCCGCGCGGGTGTCCGTCGTGGAGGGTGCGGTCGTGCACGCCCAGTGCCTGGTCCGCGCGGTGTGGACCGACGACACCGCGCTGTCGGCGCGGATCAACCGCCAGGTCGCCCACTACACCGGCCAGGCCGAGCTCGCGGACGCCATTCAGGCCGGCATCGAGGCCCGCAAGGCCGGCGACGACCGTACGGCCACCCTCAAGTTCGGCCGCGCGGCGCAGCTCGCCCACCAGAGCGGCAACAAGGCCACCGAGGACCTCCTGGCCACCGTGGTGGAGATCGAGGACGCCGCGACGGGCACGGTCCGGCTGCGCCGCCGGGTGGAGGCGGCGGACGAGATGGCCCTGGACACCCGCTCGACGAAGACCGTCCGGGTGGGACGCGGCCAGTGAGTGCGTACACCTGCCCGAAGGGCCACGTGTCGGCCACCGACGACTTCTGCGACACGTGCGGCGCCCGCATGTCCGGCGCTCCCCCGGCCGCCGCTCCCGCCGCCACGCCGCAGGTCTCCGGTCCGGCGTGCCCGCACTGCGGCGCGCCGCGCGCGGGGACCGGCCGCTTCTGCGAGGACTGCGGCTTCGACCATCACACCGGCAAGATCCCCGCGCTCGGCGGCCCGGCCGAGCCCGCGCCGGCCTGGACGGCCACGATCACCGCGGACCGCGACTACTTCGAGGCCAACGCGATCGAGGGGGTCGACTTCCCGGACCACACCCGGACCCGCACGATCACCCTGCCGTCCCCGCAGGCCCGCATCGGGCGGCACAGCACGTCCAAGGGGACCGACCCGGAGATCGACCTCGCGGACGACGACCCGGGCGTCTCCCACGCCCACGCGCTGCTGACGCTGAGCGTCGACGGCCAGTGGCTGCTGACGGACCTCGGCTCCACCAACGGCACGTACGTCAACGACGAGCAGAAGCCGCTCACGGCGGGGCAGAGCCGCACCCTGGCGGACGGCGACCGGGTGCACGTGGGCGCCTGGACGACGATCACCCTGCACGCGCCGTCCTGACCCGGCGGGCTGCTCAGGCGGCGCCGGCGGGCAGCGCCGCGCCGATGCAGTCGAGGACGCGCTCGAGCCCGTGACGGAACTGGTCCGCCGGACTGCTCGCGGTGTTCGTCCCGCCGTCGGTCCGTACGTACCTGCGCCGGGGACGATGAGAGCTGGTCGATTTGCCCGCGCACCGGAACGCGGGCGCGATACGGTCAGCCCGCGATGAAGGACGAGCGCATCGGTACGGTGCACCGCACCCAGGTGATCGACCTGCTGAACCAGGCGCTCACCGAGGGCAGCCTGCGTGAGGCGGAGTACGACAGCCGGATCGTCGCCGTCGGCTCGGCCACGTACGCCTCGGACCTGCTCGCCCAGGTGCAGGACCTGCCGCCGCGCCTGCAGTGGGACCCGCGCAACGCCGCTCCCCCGGCGCCGCCGGACCGCAACGCCGGGCGGGGAGCGCTGGTTCTGGGCCTCATGTCGGTGCCGTTGTCGTTCTGCCTGATCGGCGGGCTCCTCGGCGTCGTCGCGATCGTGCTGAGCACGCGCGGCAGCGGCGCGCACGGCGTCGGCCCGGCTTTGATCGGCCGGGTGCTCGGCATCGTCAGCGTGGTGCTCTCGATCGGCGCCGTCGCCGCCCTGATCGTCGCCGCCCGCTCCTGAGCGCCCCTCAGACGGTGAGCAGCGCGAAGAATCCGCCCACCACGGGCCGCGCCTGGAAGCCCTGCTGCCGGTTCGAGACCACGTCGTACCAGTCGGTGATCGGCACCCGCTGCCCGGTCGTGTGAGCGAACCGGTAGAGCCCGTCGATCAGCGCGTCCCGCACCGCCGCGTGGTCCTTGAGCCAGGCCGCGGTCCACATCTCCCAGTCCGCCTTCGTGTACGTGTGCCGGATGTCGAGCGGGATCCCGTCGGTGGCGACCCGCTGCAGATACCACTCGGCCTCGAGCTGCTGCACGGAGGCCGGTACGAGGCCCAGCTTCAGCAGCGAGTCGGCGTACCCGTTGTACTTCAGGCTCCACGTGCCGTCCCGGTCGTACGCGAGCTTGAGGTGCTTGCCCGAGGAGTCGAGCGCCATGCGTTCCCAGTCGGCGATGTAGCCGCGGGCCGTGGACAGGTAGCGTGCCGCATCCGGTGCCCGGCCGGCGGCGGTCGCGATCGTGCTCATGGCGCCGATGCCGATGATGCCCTTGAGCGCCAGGTTGACGCTGTGCGCGATGAAGCCGGTGAAGTCGTCCGTCTGGTTCTGCAGGTCGGGATCGAGCGCGTTCTGCACCAGGTAGTCGGCCCACTGCTGCAGGATCGGGTAGTGCGCCGCGGCGTACGCCTCGCGCTCGGCCCTGGGCGCCCGGTCGAGATACGCGGCGACCATGATGAGCATGTTGGCCGACTCCTCGACCGGCATGTCCTCCTCGCCCTCGCCGGAGAGGTGGCCGTCCGCGTTCGGGTAGTGCGCGCCGAGGTCGTGCGGCGCGAACACCTTCGGGAAGCCGCGCTTCTCCACGTAGTCGAGGACCGGCGCGAGGATCAGCCGCAGGTACTGCGGGTCGGCGTACAACCACACCGGCATCGACGGGTACGTGACGTCGACGGTCTGCATGTTGCCGTTGCTGGAGATCTCCTTGAGGAACGCCCACGGCTCGCCGTTGCGGCTGACCAGGTCGGTGGCCGCGTACGCCTGCCGGAACGCGAGCGCGCACAGGGCCGCGTACTCGGATCCGCCGGCCCGGAGGGCGTCGCGTTCCACCTTCTCGTCGAGCCGGGCGCACCGCGCCGCGGCGGCCGCGTAGTCACGGTGGAACTCGGCGACCATCGCCTGCCACGTCGGCCAGTACGTCTTCCACAGCGGCGGCAACTGCTCGCCGAGGTAACTGACCGTGGGCTCGCGCAGGTGCCCGATGCTCACCACGAACGGCTCGGAGGCGCGGCGGGTGACCATACCCAGGGTCTGGTTGACGGCGAAGACCGGGTAGCGGTCGTTGATCCGCCGGGGCTTGTCCGGGTCGGCCGTGTTCGCCAACGTGTGTTCGGTGGCGATCCGGCGGCGCACGTCGCCGTCCGCGCCGATCTGCCAGGTGAGGCCCGGGCGGGCCGGGCTGGAGAGCACGATCGTTCCCCACTCGGCGGTGTCGCCGCGCTCGCGCAGCACGTCCGGTGTGGACTGCTGGTAGGACAGCGTGACCACCCCCGCAGTGGCCTGCTGCTCCCAGGTGATCGAGCGGCCGGCGTCCCCGGAGGCCCACTCGCCGGAGATGTCGACGTACACCGACACGTCGTGCGGCCGGCCGTCGACGCTGCGCGCGCTCACCGCGACATAGCTCAGCGGCTGCGACTGCCGGCGCAGGTCACCGGGGGTTACCGGGGACAGGAACGTCACGGTCAGCTCCACGCCGGCCTGCTCCAGCACGAACTCGGACTTGGTCGCGGTGACGGTCAGCGAGGTCTGCCGCATTGTCGCGAAGGGATAGTCACCGGGCGCCGACGGCGAACCCATGAACAGGTACGGCGTGCCGTCGACTGTGGCCAGCCCGGTCATGGCCGTGACCCGGCCGGTCCAGAACGTGGGCCAGCTGCCGGGCAGGTTGTCGGCGGCGAGCCAGGTGCTCAGGTACGGCGACCGCACGGCGAGCGGCACGGCGGGTGGCCGGATCGCGGCGGCCCGGCGGGCCGGAGCTGCTCCGGCCGGGGTGGCACTCGACAGCACGGGACTCAGGGCGAGACCCGCCCCGGCCGTTCCTCCGAGCTGCAGCAGACGCCTCCGAGATGTCATGTCCCGACCTCCCCGCCGATTCATTCAACACCGTGAATCTAGTGCAAGTGTGTCCGAACAGGAAGGTCCCGCGTACGGATATGTTCAACCGTGTTCGGGCCAGAGCGCCGCATGGGCCTGATGCCACAGCTCCGGGCTGCGAGCGAACAGCGACGTGCCCGCCCGGGGGCCACGGATGCCGTCGACCCCGCCGTACGCGCCGCCGGCCTCGGTGACGATCAGCGACGTGGCGGCGAAGTCCCAGATCTGCCCGCGGGTCTGCACCGCCAGGTCGAGGCCGCCGCTCGCCACCAGCAGCGGGGCGTGCACGGCCCAGTCGCTCTCGGCGGCCCGGGCGGCCAGCGGCGCGGCGATGCGGCGATCGGAGTCGAGATAGTTGGGCGGCGCCGGGACCACGCCCAGCCGGCTGCCGTCGAGCACGTCCGGCCGGCCGGTGGCGACAGTGACGCGCTGCTCCGCCGTACCGTCGAGCCGGGAGCGGTAGGCGCCGCCGCCGCGACGGGCCCACCAGAGCGTGCCCTGCGCCGGGACCGCGGCGGCCGCGGCGACGACGTCGCCGTCCTCCTCCAGCGCGACCAGCACCAGCCACCGGTCGTCACCGGACACGAAGAGCGCGGTGCCGTCGATCGGGTCGATGATCCACCGGCGCGCGCCGGCGCCGGTCGCGCCGCCCTCCTCGCCGAGGATCGCGTCGCCGGGCCGCTGCGCGGCCAGCACCGCACGGATCGCCGCCTCGGTCTCGCGGTCGGCGGCAGTGACAACGCTGCCGTCGGGCTTCACCTCCCGGCGCAGCTCGGCGAGGGCGGCGAAGTGCCGCAACGCGACGGCCGCCCCCGCCAGGGCAGCCGTCCGGGCCAGATCAAGATCGCTCTGCACGGATCCCATCCTGCCGCGCGTCGCCCGCGCGGGCGACGCGGCGCGCCTCCCACACGAGCAGCACGACCGCGCACAAGGCGAAGAACGCGTGGCTGACGGGGGTGACGACCGCGCCGCCGCCGGCGAGCGGCTGCGTGGTGAAGCTGTGCCAGGCGTACGTGAGCAACCCGCCGGCCGCCGCCGCGAGCCGGTGCCGGCCGGCCCAGCCGTCCCGCCGCGACCAGCGCAGGATCGCCTCGGTCACGAGGACGAACGCGGCCAGCATCGCCGGCACGCCGGCCCGGTCGGGCAGCCACTTCGCGCTCATGAACAGCGCCCCGCCGGCCAGCGTCACGGCGAGCACGGCCCACGGGCCCGGCACGGCGCCCGGCGTGCGCGGCCGGGCCGGCACCAGGAACGCCGCGACGACCAGCAGGGCGACGAGGACGAGGACGGTCGCGAGCTTCGGCCAGGGAGCCACGTACGAGTCCATTCCGTACGAAGCCATCGTCGTGCCGAACGCCCCCACGGCCAGCAGCACGCTCGCCACCACCAGCCCCGGCGTGCGCAGCCACGGCGTCGTACGGCGGCTGCTCGCCTCCTCGACGAGCGCGATCGGCACAGTGATGCTCCATACCGTGTGCAGCGCCAGCACGTACAGGGTCCACGGGACCGCGATGCCCAGCGCCGGCACGAAGCCCTGATCGAGCAGGTGCGCGCCGGCGTAGTCCGGGTTGAACAGCGACTGGGTGGCGATGCCCTCCTCGAACAGCCCGTACGCGAGCGCCAGCAGCAGCACGGTCGGCCAGCCGCGACCGGTACGGCGGGTGACCTCGCGGATGACCAGCGCGCCGCCGCCGTACATCGGGGCCCAGCAGGAACAGGAACGGCAGCATCGCTACGGTGAAGTCGCCGAGGAGGAACTCCGCGACCAGCGGCGACAGGAAGAACAACACGACGACAGGGGCTCTCATGAGTCCATCGTGGAGCGCGTCGCGCGCCCGTCCCTGAGCCGTCCGTCATCGACGGTCCGTGACAGATGTCAGGGCCGGTGACCCGGCCGTCGGCCCGCTCGAGACCGCCCGGCTGGTCGCGCTCGGTGCCGTGGAGGTCGACCGCTGGCTGGACTGCCACATTCTGCGGGCGCCCGGCGGCCACCTGCTCTGCGTCGTACCGGTCCGCAGCAGTGCGGAGCTGTTCGACGCCGAGGCCCGCACCTGGCCCTGGGATTCGTCGCCGGCTTCGCCGGCCGACGTGGGCAGGGCTCAGGCCTCGCCCATCACCAGGCCCTCGATGGTGTGCTTCTGGGTGATCGGGGTCAGCACGTCCACGACCGGGCAGTGCAGGTGGTCCTTGACCTGCTGCGGCAGCGCCTCCCAGTACGCCCGGGTGACCGCCATGTCGTGCTTCTCGCCGTTGATGCCGCCGGGGGCGTCGACGCCGAGCACCAGCACCGGCCGGGACTTCCGGGACTCGTTGCGGGTGCCGCGGTGGATGGTCAGCGCCGAGCGGGCCGAGACGTCGCCACGCTTCGGGTACTTGCGGACGGCGCGCTCCTCGTAGCGGGGGTAGTGCGACTTGGGCGGGAACATCCCGTGGCCGAACTCGGGCGAGTCGTCGAACTGGGTGCCCGGCGCGATCTCGAACGGGCCCATGTCCTCCTCGGTGTCGACCGCGGTCAGGTTGAACGCCAGCGAGTCGAGCCTGCGCTGCGTACGGGTGATCTCCGGCATCGGGAAGTCGCGGTGCCACGGCTGGTTGACCGCGCCGGCGAACGGGATGTCGAAGCCCAGCTCGACGATCTCGTACTGCGGGCCGAGCACCGCCTCGCAGACCGCGGTCACCCACGGGTGCGTGACGAGGTCGACGAAGCCGCGCATCTGCTCCGGGTGGATCTCGACGTAGTAGCGCTTGGGGCCACGGCCGACGGCGCCGCCGGGACGGGCGATCGCCTCGGCGAACGCCTTCTCGATGTCCTCGCGCATGGTGTCGGCCCACTCGACGCTGAATGCACCCTTGCACGCGGTGATGCCCTCGTCGTAGATCGCGGTCCTGGCTGCTGCTCCTGCGTCGCTCATGCAAACCATGATTGCAACGTGGCATGCCACGTTGCAATAGCTGCCGGTAGGGTTTTCACCATGAGCGCGAGCCTGCGGCAGGTGGCCGAACGAGCCGGCGTGTCCATCCGTACGGTGTCCAACGTGGTCAGCGGCTTCGCGCTGGTGGCCCCGGAGACCCGGGCCCGCGTGCAGGCCGCGATCGACGAGCTGCAGTACCGCCCCAACGCGGCGGCGCGGCACCTGCGCGGCGGCCGTTCCGGGCTGGTCGCGCTGGCCATCCCGGAGATCGCCTCGCCCTACTTCGGGGAGCTCGCCGGGCTGCTCGTCGACGAGGCACAGAAACGGTCGTGGATGCTGCTCGTCCAGCAGACCGGCGGGGACGCCGACCACGAACGGCGCCTGCTCGACGGCGTACGCGGCCAGGTCGTCGACGGCCTCGTGCTGAGCCCCTGGGCGCTGTCCCCGCAGGACCTGCGACGCCGGCCGGACGCCGTACCGTTGGTGCTGCTCGGCGAGCAGGACGCCGACGGCCTGCTGGACCACGTCGCGGTCGACAGCGTGGCGGCGGCCCGCGACGCCACCGCGCACCTCATCGCGCAGGGCCGCACCCGCATCGCGGCGATCGGCCCGCAGCCGCACCTGGAGAACGGCACGGCGGCCCGCCGCGTCGAGGGCTACCGCGCCGCCCTGGCCGAGGCCGGCCTGCCCGCCGACCCCCGCCTGGAGATCCCGGTGGAGCGCCTGCACCGCGAGGACGGCGCCGACGCGATGCGCCGCCTCCTCGAGGCAGGACCCGAGATCGACGCGGTCTTCTGCTTCAGCGACCAGCTCGCCCTCGGCGCGATGCAGACCGCCCTGCGCCACGGCCGCACCATCCCCGGCGACCTCGCGGTGGTCGGCTTCGACGACATCGAGGACGGCCGGTACGCGACCCCGGCGCTGACCACCATCTCACCGGACAAGGCGGCGATCGCCCGAGAGGCGGTGGGCTGCCTCGCGGACCGCCTCGACGGCGACCCGGCGGCGCCGGCCCGCCGGATCGTCATCCCGCACCACCTGATCGTCCGCGACAGCGCCTGACCGATTCCGCCCGCGGACGACCAACCGCGCGTGCCGCCCCGCAGGAACGGCGTGCAGACCGGCCCGCCCGCGCGCAGCCCGCACGCCCGCGCGCAGCCCGCACGCCCGCGCGCAGCCCGCACGCCCGCACGCAGCCCGCACGCCCGCACGCAGC
>NZ_JBFAQM010000047.1:0-43565 GCF_040677315.1 Actinoplanes sp. NPDC049316
ACCAGCATCGCCCGGGCCAGCCGCCGCGCCAACCACCGCCCACACGATCTCATCACAGCCGTGACCAGCAGTAACGGGACAATGCAATGACCCTGCGTGCCCGGTAGATCTCAAGGTTCGTGACGGTGCGTAGCAGGTCCGGGAAATCGGAGATCCGGCCGCGGTAGCCGAGGTCGAGGATCTTCCAGTTGACCAGGTGCGAGATGGCGCGTTCGACGAGGTCGCCGCACTGCTCTTCCCGGCCGCCGAGGCCGGGCTCCGTAGTGGTGAGAGGATGGTCAACGATGACCTGGACGCCTTCCTCTGCCCAGCGCCCAAGGGCCGGGCTCCGCAGTAGCGACATGCGATGCGCTCGCGGTCATCTCGTAGGTCAGTTCGCCGTACGCGGGTAGCTGGCCGCCCCCCGGGGCAGGGCCGAGCGCCGCGCCGCAGCACTTGCCCGTACCTGTTCCGCGGGCTCATCAACTGCGGGCTCTGCGGACGCCACATGGTCGGCAACCTCAACCACGGCCGCCTGTACTACCGGTGCAAGGCGTCACGCGACTTCGTGCGCCAACACGAGGTCGCCCACCCGCCGATGCTGTACCTGCGTGAAGACGCCATCACCGATCCCGTTGACCGGTTCCGTCGCCAGGAACTCAACGGGCGCACGCTGGCCGCGAACCTGCGCGCCCTGGCCGACGCTCACCACCGCGCCGAGCTGGCCGCCTATCGCGCGAATGACGAGACGGGGCGACTCCGTCAGACGATCACTGATTGCGATGCCAAGATCGGGCGCTACCGCGCGGCGCTGGACGCTGGGGGAGACCCCGCGCTCATCGCGAGCTGGATCCGCGAGGCGTCGACCGTTCGGGTCACCGCAGAGGCCGCGCTACGCGTGAGCGAGGCACCACCGCAGCGGCTCAATGATGATCAGATTGCGGCGATCGTCGACGGCCTGGGCAGCTTGCTCACCGTCCTGCGCGGCGCAGACCCCCGGGACAAGGCGGAGCTGTACAGCCGGATCGGCCTGCGGATGACCTACAAACCAGGCCCGAAGACGCTGAAGGCCGAGATCGTGTCTACCGATCTCGGCCGTGTGCTTAATGTGTGTCCGAGGGGGGACTTGAACCCCCACGCCCGATAAAGGGCACTAGCACCTCAAGCTAGCGCGTCTGCCATTCCGCCACCCGGACCTGCTCCGTACAGCCTAGCCGGGCCGATCCGCGGTTGGCATCCGCGTTCGGTAGGCCCCGGTGGGCCGCACAGGAGAGAACTTTACACGGCGCTGTTCTGGGGTCGCATGCACCCCACCCCGGCGCGCCGGTGGGGGGAGCGAGGTGGCGGGGCGCCACCTCGGGAGGGATCTTGAGCTGGGGTTTTACCGGCGGGAAACATTGACCGAACGCAGAATGCATCCTATGTTGTGGTGCAGGCCACTCATTCCGCGCCGCCCTCCGATCTCCCGGGGCGGCCCGTGGGATCGGGGTGGGTGGGCCTTGCAGATGCGCTTGCGCCGGCTCCCCACCGGCTTTCCCCGACCCGTCCTGTAGTCGACAGAGTTGACCGCCTTCGGCAGGCCGGACGCCGACCGGCCGGATGGACGGCGACCACGTGTACGGCCCGCATGGCCGCGGCATTGCGGGTTCACCTCTCTCAGTCAGCCATCACGCTGCACGCCGGCGGCATGCCGGTCGGCGGCCCGATGACGCCTGGGCTCACGGAGCCCCCGCCTGGCCTTTGGCCGGGTGGTCATGGAGGCCGGAAGCAGGCCAGACCACCGGAAGAACGGCCCGAGGAAGGGCGACCCGGCGAAACCCCCGGAAGCAGGATCATCCCAGGAGGCCATCATGAGCCACCCCCGTACCGTCCCGCCCTCCGTCGACGTCGTCATCGTCGGCGCTGGGTTCTCCGGCATGTATCTGCTGCACAAGTTGCGGGAACTGGATCTGACCGCCGTCGTTTTCGAGGCCGGCGCCGATGTCGGCGGGACCTGGTACTGGAATCGGTACCCGGGAGCTCGCGTCGACGTCGAAAGCCTCGCCTACTCGTATTCGTTCTCCGACGAGTTGGAGCAGGAGTACGAGTGGCAGGAGCGTTACCCGACCCAGCCCGAGATTCTCAAGTATGCGCGCCACGTCGCCGACCGGTTCGACTTGCGGAAGGACATTGTGTTCCGTACGCGGGTGAGCGCCGCGACCTGGGACGAGGGTGCGAAGTCGTGGCTGGTGCGTACCGAGCACGAGGATGCGGTCACGGCCCGGTTCCTGGTCATGGCCACCGGGTGCCTGTCCGCGTCGAAGATGCCGGAGATTCCCGGGCTGGACACCTTCAAGGGCGCGACGTACCACACTGCGCACTGGCCGCACGAGGGTGTCGACTTCTCCGGGTTGCGGGTGGGGATCATCGGGACCGGTTCCTCCGGGGTGCAGTCCATTCCGGTGATCGCCGAGCAGGCCGCCGACCTGACCGTCTTCCAGCGCACTCCGGCTTACTCGTTGCCGGCTCGGAACCGGCGGTTGCGGCCTGACGAAATCAAGACGATGAAGCTGAACTATCGCAAGTTCCGGCAGGCTCAGCGCGAGTCCGGGTTCGGGGTGCCGACGCCGGTTCCGACGAAGTCCGCGCTCGAGGTGTCGGAGGCCGAGCGGGATGCCGCTTTCGAGGTCGCGTGGGAGAGCGGGAGCCTCGTGAACCTGCTGACCGCGTACAAGGATCTGGCCGTCGACCAGGCCGCCAACGACACCGCGAAGCGGTGGATCCACCGCAAGATCCACGACATCGTCTCCGACCCGCAGGTGGCCGATGATCTGAGCCCGGAGTATCCGGTCGGGACGAAGCGGCCGTGCCTGGACACCAACTATTACGAGACGTACAACCGGCCGAACGTGCATCTGGTGAATCTGCGGCGTACGCCGTTGGTCGAGGTCACCGAGAAGGGCATCCGGACCTCCGAGCGCGAGTACGAGTTCGACGCGATCGTGTACGCGACCGGATTCGACGCCATGACCGGCGCGCTCACCAACGTGGACATCCGGGGGCGCGACGGATTGTCGTTGAAGGAGACGTGGAGTGCGGGGCCGCGGACGTATCTGGGGATCGGCACCGCGGGTTTCCCGAACTTCTTCATGATCACGGGGCCGGGCAGCCCGTCCGTGCTCTCCAACATGGTCGTGTCCATCGAGCAGCACGTCGACTGGGTGACCGACGCGATCGCGCATCTGCGGGAGCAGGGGCTGCGGGTCATCGAGCCGGTCCGGGAGGCGCAGGACGCCTGGGTGGACCACGTCAACGAGATCGCGAGCTACACCCTCTACCCGAAGGCGAATTCCTGGTACATGGGCGCCAATGTGCCCGGCAAACCGCGGGTGTTCATGCCGTACGCCGGCGGGGTGGGCGAATACCGGAAGAAGTGCGACGAGGTGGCCGCGAAGGGCTACGAGGGCTTCGAACTGACCGTCTGAGAGGAGAACACCATGTCCCGTCGTGACCTGATCGACCCCGAGGTACGCGTACCCCTGGATCAGTTGCTCGAAGCGATGCCCGGCGGTTTCAACGCCATCGCCGACATCGTGCAGCGCCGCGCCGCCGTCACCGAGATGCTGAGCGCCATCGAGGTGCCCGAGAACCCGAATGTCGTCAAGGAGGATCGGACCGTTCCGGGCCCGCAAGGCGAGCCGGACATCAGCGTACGGATCTATAAACCGGTCAATGTCGCGGCGCCGCTGCCGGGCATCTTCTTCATCCACGGCGGCGGGATGATCCTCGGGTCCGTGGAGGGCGAGGACCCGGTCGCGACGCTGATCTGCGACCAGGTCGGCGCGGTCGTGGTGTCGGTGGAGTACCGGTTGTCGCCGGAGAACCCGCACCCGGCGCCCGCCGAGGACTGCTACGCCGGCCTGCGGTGGACCGCCGAGCACGCCGAGGAGCTGGGCATCGACCCGCAACGGCTGGCGATCTACGGCGCCAGCGCGGGTGGCGGGCTGACGATCGCGACCGCGCTGATGGCGCGGGACCGGGGCGGCCCGGCGCTCGCATTCATGATGCCGATCTACCCGATGGTCGACGACCGGAACGAGACCGCGTCGAGCTACGAGATCACCGACATCGGGATCTGGGACCGGGCCGGCAACCTCGAGGCGTGGGCCTGGTACCTGGGCGGCAAGCCGGCCGACCAGTACGCGGCCCCCAGCCGCGCCGAGGACCTGTCGGGGCTGCCGCCGGCGTTCATCGACGTCGGCACCGTGGACCTGTTCCGCGACGAGGACATCGCGTTCGCGCAGCGGCTCATGGCGGCCGGGGTGCCCACGGAACTGCACGTGCACCCGGGCAGCTACCACGCCGCGGAGACGTTCGCCGCGGACGCCGCGCTGGCGCAGCGGATCTGGGCGCTGCGCATCGACGCCCTCAAGCGGGCCCTGGCGTAGCGCCGGATCAGGCGGCGGCGAGCCGGTTGCGGCCGGCTCGCCGCCCGCTCAGGAGGCCGGGGCCTGGTCGGTCAGCCACGTGGCCACCCGGTCGAGAAGGCCGGGGTCCACCGGGCGGCGGACCTCCTCCTTGTAGGCGCGGAGCGAGGGCGGCCCGGGCTGCGTACGCAGCATGTGCGTGACTTCCGGGGCGAGCCAGGTCTGCACCGGGCCGGGCACGATCTCGGCGATCGCGGCCAGGTCCGCGGGATCGACCTGCAGGTCCTTGCTGCCGGTCACGGCGAGCACCGGGATCCGCAGCCGGGCCAGGTCGGCGCGCGGGTCGTAGCCCAGGTATTCGCGGAACCATTTCGCGTTGAGCCGCGCGCCGCCGACGCGGGCGATGTCGGTGCTGGTGGCTCGGATCTTGTCGTGGTTCCGGCCGACCTGGCGGACCAGGTCGGTGCGCAGCAGCTTGAGCAGGCCGCGGACCGGCGCCGGCAGGGTGGGAGCGAGCATGCCGGCCTGCCGGCGGAGGACGGCGTCGCCGGGCCGGGCGGCGCCGGCCAGAAGCACCACCGCGGCCGGGCGGGGGCCGGTCGCCGCGTCCGCCATCCGGGCCGCGGCGATGGTCACCAGGATCGCACCCTCGCTGTGCCCGACGAGGAACAGCTGCCCGGCTCGGACGTCGGGACGGGCCGCCAGCGCGGTGAAGGCGGCGGCCACGTCGTCGGCGTTGTCGAACAGTCCGACCCGCATCCAGCCGTTCCTGCCCTCGGTGGCGCCGTCGCGCAACAGCCGGCTCTGACCGACGCCCCGCTTGTCGTAGCGCAGCGTCGCGATGCCGGCGCGGGCCAGGGCGTGCGCCAGCTGCCGGGTGGAATCGATCGCCAGTCTCGGCGCGTTCGAGTCCCGGTCGACCGGCCCGGACCCACTGACCAGCACCGCCGCGGGGAACGGGCCGGCGCCGCCGGGCAGCGTCACGGTGCCCGCGAGGTCGCGGTCCACGCCGGGGAAGCGCAGCTCGATCTCGCTGACGGCGGTCGCGGCCGGGGTGGTCATCGGGCGCTCCGGATCCGCTCGGCCAGCGACTCGGCGTCGTCGTCGCCGATCAGCACCGAGGCGAGCCGGTGGCCGGTGAGGGTGAGGCGCACCCCGGCCTAGCCGCGGCCGGCCAGGACGAATTCGGCACCGCTCCTCGTGCGCCAGGTGCCGATCTTGCGCCGCCCGGGCAGCGCCAGGCCGGGGGCGCGCAGCCCGCGTGCGGCCGTCAGCGCGTCCGGCACGACCTCGACGGAGGTGATCGCGGTGAGCGGGACGGTGACATCGCCGCGGAGGCCGGCGACCTTCTCGGCGGTGGTGAGGCCGATGGTCAGGGTCGACGGGGTCATGGACACAACGCTCATGGATTCAGTATTCTCATGTCTGAGAATGATGTCAAGCATGAGAATGATCTAGGGAGCGTGATGGCGACGACGCCGGAGCTGCTGCTCCACCCCGTACGGCTGCGAATCGTGCAGGCGTTTCTCGGCGACCATGAGCTCACCACGCTGCGACTGCGCGAGCTGCTCCCGGACGTGGCGACCGCCACCCTCTACCGGCAGGTGGCCACCCTGGCCGAAGCCGGCGTGCTCGAGGTGGTGGGGGAGCGACGGGTACGCGGCGCCGCCGAGCGCACCTACCGGCTGCGCACCGGAACCACGGTCATCGGCCCCGAGGCGGCCGCGCAGCTGACCGTCGAGCAGCACCGCGCCGCGTTCGCCGCCTTCGCCGCCGGGCTGCTCGCCGACTTCGACCGCTATCTGGCGCGCGGCGACGTCGACCTGGGCCGTGACCTGGTCGGCTACCGGCAGGCGGTGCTGCACCTGACCGACGACGAACTCACGGAGCTCATCACCGAACTCCGTGAGCTGGTCGCCCGGCGGATGTCGCTACCGCCCGAGGGTCGCACCCGCCGCCTGCTGTCCACCGTCCTGATGCCGGCGGACTGAACCCTACCGACCGACCTCGACGGTGAACGCCGTCGTGCGTACGGTCCCCGAAGGGTCCCGGAACTGCCCCCACATCCGGTAGAGGCCCGGCCGGGGCAGGTCCGCGTGCACCGTCAACTCCGGACCGAACCGCGCCGACGGCAGCGCGAACACCGGCCTGCCGCGCCCGTCCTCGGCCTCGGCGTGCTCGTGGGCGAAGCCGGAGCCGTCCAGCGGCATCACCACGACGTGGCCGGCCGCCCCCAGGTACGGCCGCAGCCCCGTCACCGGAGCGCCGGTCGCGGCGTCGGTGAACGTGTACGAGAAGGTGTTCTCGCCCAGCTTCGCGTCGCCGTCGAGGGTGACGCGCAGGCCGCCGGCGACCTGGGTACGCGGCGACGGCCCGGTCTCCGCGGCCGGCCGGGGCCGCAGACCGTCCACCACGACCTCGTGCCGTTCGATCAGGTCGCTCATCGCGCCGCGGCGGCGGAACTCGGTGTGGATCAGGTAGCGGCCGGCGGTGGGGAACGTCAGCCCGGTGCGGAAGACGCCGGGGATCCCGGTCGGCTCCGGGTGGATGTGCAGGAACGTGCTCAGGTCGTCGCGCGTGACGATGAAGTGCATCCACGCCGCGTGGCTGCGTCCGACGTCCTCGATCGGGCGGCCGGTCGCGGCGTCGGTGATCCGGATCAGCGCGGTGGCCGGCTCGCCCGGCAGCGTGCCGGCCGGCACGTCCAGCAGCACCCGGACGCCGTCCTCGGCCGCCGGCCGCGGCGGGGTGTCGGTGGTCATCATGACGCTCATCGCCGGCCGCATCGGCATGCCGGTGCTCTGCACCCAGGCCAGCACCCCGTTCATGCCCCGGCTCGCGGCCTCGGTACGGCTCAGCGCGGTCAGGCCCGCGCCGACGGCCACCGCCAGCAGGGCCACCCCGAGCAGGTACGCGTAGTCGCCGATCCGGGCGTGCGCAGTGCCGTCGAAGCGGCGCAACCGGACCGCGTTCGTGATGACGCTGACGGAACTCATCGCCATCGCGGCGGCGGCCAGCGACGGGTCGAGCAGGGTGCCGGTGACCGGGTACAGCAGCCCGGCGGCGATCGGGACGAGCAGCACGTTGTAGGCGAACGCCCACACCAGGCCCTGCTTGATGGTGGTGACCGTACGCCGGGACAACGCGATCGCCTGGACGATGCCGCGCAGGTCCCCGCCGACCAGCGTGATGTCGCCGGCCGCGATGGCCACGTCGGTGCCCGTGCCGATCGCGATGCCCACGTCGGCCTGGGCCAGCGCCGGCGCGTCGTTGATCCCGTCACCGGCCATCGCCACCACCGCGCCCTGTTCCTGGAGCCGGGCGATGTGCGCCGCCTTGTCCTCGGGCCGTACGTCCGCGATGACGTGCTCGATGCCGACCTCGCGGGCCACCGCCGCGGCCGTGAGCCGGTTGTCCCCGGTGAGCATCCACACGTCGAGGCCGTGCTCGCGCAGCTGGGCGATCGCCTCGCGGGACTCCGGCCGTACCGTGTCCGCGACCGCGATGAGACCGGCCAGGCTGCCGTCGACCGCCACGTACATCGGGGTGCCGCCCTCGGTGGCGATCTCGTCCGCCTCGGACCGCAGCGCCGCGATCCCGATCCCGTTGCGGCTCATCAGCGCGGCGTTGCCGATCAGGACGGCGTGCTCCCCGACGACCGCCTCGACGCCGTGACCCGGCAGCGCCGTGAACGACCGTGCGGCCGGTACGGTGATCTTCCGCTGCCGTGCGTGGACGACGATGGCCTCGCCCAGCGGGTGTTCGGATCCCGCCTCGGCCGCGGCGGCGAGGGCGAGCATCTCGTCGGCCGCGAGCGCGCCGGCGGCGCTGCGGACCCGGGTGACGGCCGGACGGCCGCGCGTGATCGTGCCGGTCTTGTCCAGCACCACCGTGGTGAGCCGCCGTGCCTGCTCCAGCGCCTCACCGCCGGAGAGCAGGATGCCGAGCTCGGCCGCCTTGCCGGTGCCCACCATGACGGCGGTCGGGGTGGCCAGGCCCAGCGCGCACGGGCAGGCGATGATCAGGACGGCGATAGCCGTGCCCAGGCCCAGCGTGATCCCCTCGCCGTCGGGACCGAAGACCGCCCATCCGGCGAACGTGAGCAGCGCCGTGGCCATCACCGCGGGGACGAACCAGGCCGACACCCGGTCGACCAGCCGCTGCATCGGCGGCTTGGCCCCCTGCGCCCGCTCGACCAGCTGCACGATCTGGGCGAGCGTGGTGTCGGCGCCGACCGCGGTGGCCCGCATGAGCAGCGACCCGGTGCCGTTCATGCTGGCGCCGATCAGCCGGTCGCCCGCGGTCTTGTCGACCGGCAGGCTCTCGCCGGTGACGACGCTCTCGTCCACCGCCGACACTCCCTCGGTCACGACGCCGTCGACCGGCACCTTCTCGCCGGGGCGCACCCGTACCAGGTCGCCGACCACGACCTCGGCCAGCGCCACCTCGGTGTCGACGCCGCCGCGCACGACGCGGGCGGTGGGCGGCTGCAGATCCATCAGCGCCCGGATCGCGGCGCCGGCCCGGCGCATCGCCCGCGCCTCCATCCACCGGCCCAGCAGCACCAGCGCCAGCACCACCACGGAGATCTCGAAGTAGACGTGCAGCGGCAACCCGGCGCGTTCCGCGGCAGCCGGCCAGAGCGTGACGAAGGCGCTGTAGGCGTACGCGACCGTGGTGCCCAGGGCGACCAGGGTGTTCATGGTGACCGCGCGGTGCCTGGCGGCGGCCCAGGCGGCGGCGTACAGCGGCCCGCCGGCCCAGACCTGCACCACCGACGCGACGACCAGCAGCAGCGGCATCAGCCAGTCCATCGTGTCGATGGGCAGCGGCACGTACATCAGCACCATCATCGCCAGGCCGACCGGCAGCGTGATCTGCCAGCGCCGGCGCAGCGCGGCCAGCTCCCGGTCGCGGTCGCCGGCCGGCTCAGCGTCGCGGTCGCCGGCCGGCTCCCGCGTACGCCCGGCCGGCCGTTGCGCCGCCGGCGGCGTCGCGGTGTACCCGGCGGCCCGGACCGCCTCGGTCAGCTCGGCCGTGCCGACCCGGACCGGGTCGTAGGTGACGGTGGCGACCTCCGTGGCCAGGTTCACGGCCGCCGCCTCGACACCGTCGAGGCGGATCAACGCCTTCTCCACCCGGCCCACGCACGAGGCGCAGGTCATCCCACCGATGTCGAGCCGGCACGAGACCGCTGTCGGTGTCGTCATGTCGTCCTCCCTCGTCGGGTCCGCCGCGCGGACCGATGCCGCAGAGGTTGCCGGGGGGCGCTGTCCACGCTCTGGCCGTGGCCGAGAGCGGACGGACAGCGCACGGACAGCCGCGGCCCGCACGGTGATGTCACATCCGGCGCCCCACCCCGGAGCGCCACCCGAGAGGAGTCACCATGAACGACCAGCTGTTCTCCGTGCCCGGCATCTCGTGCGGCCACTGCGCCACCGCCATCCGCCACGAGGTGGGTGCCGTGCCCGGCGTCCGCCACGTCGACGTCGATCTCGCCGGCAAGACCGTCCGGGTCACCGGCGGCGAGGAACGGGCGATCCGCGCGGCCATCGCCGAGGCCGGCTACGAGGCCGCCTGATGGGCACCGACGTGCACACGGTGGTCGTCGGCGGCGGCCAGGCCGGCCTGGCGACGGGCTACCACCTGCGCCGGGCCGGCATCGACTGCGCCGTCCTCGACGCCCACCCCCGGGTCGGCGACGCCTGGCGGCGGCGCTGGGACTCGCTGACGCTGTTCACCCCGCGCCGCTACGACGCGCTTCCCGGCCTGGCGTTCCCGGGTGACCCGGACGGTCACCCCGGCAAGGACGAGGTCGCCGACTACCTGGCCGGATACGCCGAGCACTTCGCGCTGCCGGTGCACACGGGCTGCTCGGTGACCGCGCTGCGGGCCGACGGCGACGGCGGGTTCATCGCGGACACCACGACCGGGCAGTGGACGGCGCGGCAGGTCGTCGTCGCCGGCGGCGCCTTCCACACCCCGAGCGTCCCGGCGTTCGGCGACCGGCTCGCGCCCTCGGTCGTGCAGGTGCACAGCGCCGCGTACCGCAATCCGGCCCGGATCCCGGACGGCGACGTCGTGGTCGTCGGGGCCGGCAACACCGGCGTCCAGATCGCCGCCGAGCTGGCCGCGTACGGCCGGCGCGTCACCCTCGCGTGCGCGCAGCTGGGCCCGGCGCTGCCCCAGCGGCTGCTCGGGCGCGACATCTTCTGGTGGTTCTCGCGGCTGGGCACGATGGGCCTGTCCGGGCAGCGTGGGATCGGCGCCCGGATCCGCGCCCGGAACCCCATCATCGGTACGGACGTGCAGGCGCTGATGCGTATGGTCCGCCGTACGGGTCGCGTGGTCGGCGCCGAGGCGAACGCGCTGGTGGCCGAGGACGGCACCCGGCATCCGGCCGCCGCCGTGGTGTGGGCGACCGGGTTCCGGCCGAGCTATCCGTGGCTGCGGGTGCCGGTGCTCGACGATCGCGGCGCCCCGGTGCACTGCGGCGGTGTGACGGACTGGCCCGGCCTGTCCTTCGTCGGGCTGCCGTGGCAGCGTACCCGCGGCTCGGCCGTGCTGGGCTGGGTGGGCCGCGACGCCGAGGTCATCGCCGGGCACGTCGCCGCGACGGCCGGCCGGGCTCGGACGGGTGTACGAATCGGTTGACCTGCCGGCGCGTATGATCGCGCGCACGATGGGTGAGACATGTCAGGACTGCTGATCCGGGTGCTCGGACCGGTCGAGGTGCAGGCACCCGATCGTCCGGCGGTGTCACCGGCGCCCTCGGTGCGCGCGCTGCTGGCGCGGCTCGCCGTGTCGCCGGGGCGGGTGGTGCCGGTGGACGCCCTGACCGACGCGCTGTGGGGCGAGGAGCTGCCCGCCGACGCGGCGAACGCGCTGCAGATCCGGGTGTCGAAGCTGCGCCGTGCCCTGACGGCCGCGGGGCTGCCCGCCGACGTGCTCGTCACCCGCGCTCCCGGATACCAGCTCGCCCTGCCGCCGGAGGCGGTGGACGCGTACCGCTTCGAGGAGGTGGTCGCTCGGGCCCGGGCGACCGGCGACCAGGGTGCCGCCCTCGCCGCGTACGACGAGGCGCTCGCCCTGTGGCGCGGCCCGGCGCTGGCCGACTTGGGGCAGACCGACTGGATCCGCGCCGAGCGGGTACGCCTGGAGGAGCTGCGGTTCGCCGCGCTGGAGGACCGGCTGGAGCTGCTGGTGGACACCGGCCGGCACGCCGCGGTGGTGGGCGAGCTGGAGTCGCTCGTGGCCGAGTACCCGCTGCGCGAGCGCCTGCACCGGTTGCTGATGCTGACGCTGTACCGGGCCGGCCGGCAGGCCGACGCGCTCGCCGTCGAGCAGCGGCTGCGGCACCGCCTCGCCGAGGAACTCGGGATCGACCCGTCGCCGGATCTGCGGGCGCTGACCGAGGCCATCCTGCGACAGCAGATCCCGGCGGCCGCGCCCACCCCGGCGGCTGCGGTCACCCCGGCCGGCGCGGCGGCCGCAGCCGTGGGCGTACCCGCTCGGCTGTCGTCCTTCCTCGGGCGCGACGCGGACCTGCGCACGACGCTGCAGGAGTTGCGGGCCGCCCGGCTGGTCACGCTCACCGGCCCGGGCGGAGTCGGCAAGACCACCCTCTCGCTGGAGGCCGCGCGGCACCTCGAGCCGGCGATCGCCGACACCGTGCACATCGTCCGGCTCGCCGCGCTCGCCCCGGACGCCGACGTGGCGGGGGCGTTCGCCGCCCAGCTCGGCGTGCAGAGCCCGGGCCCCGGCACGCAGGCCGCCGAGGCCGTCGCCGAGCACCTGCGGGACCGGCGCGCGCTGCTCGTGGTGGACAACTGCGAACACGTCGTGGACGCCGCCGCCACCGTCGTCGAGCACCTGCTGGCCGCCACCACCGGCGTCCGGGTGCTGGCCACCAGCCGGGAGGCCCTGGCCGTGGCCGGCGAGACCCAGCTCGCCGTGGGCCCGCTCGCCGTGCCGGACGAGACCGCGGATCCCGACGACATCGCCGCCTCCCCGGCCGTACGCCTGTTCCTGGACCGTGCCCGCAGCGTCCGGCCCGGCCTGCAGCTGGACGCCGGCGCCGTGCGGGCCGTGGCGTCGATCTGCCGCCGGCTCGACGGCATGCCGCTGGCCATCGAGCTGGCCGCCGCGCGCGCCAAGGCGCTGCCCCCGGCCGAGATCGCGGACCGCCTCCGGGACCGGTTCGCGCTGCTGACCGCCGGACCGCGCAGCAGCGAGGCGCGGCACCGCACACTGCGCGCCACCATCGACTGGAGCCACGACCTGCTCCCGGAGGGGGAGCGGCGGCTGCTGCGCCGGCTGGCCGTGTTCCGCGGCGGCTGGACGCTGGAGGCGGCCGAGCAGGTGTGCGGCTTCGGCGACAGCGAGCCGGCCGGCGTCGCCGACCAGCTGTTCCGGCTCGTCGACCGGTCCCTGGTCAGCGCCGATCCGGGCACCGGGCGGTTCCGGCTGCTGGTGACCATCCGCGAGTACGCCGCGACGAAACTGCGCGAGGCCGGCGAGGAGGACGGCTGCCGGGCACGGCATCTCGCGTACTACATCGCGGTGGCCGAGCAGTACGGCCCGCTCGTGCGATTCACCGGCCCGGCGTGGGACCTGCTCGCCGAGGAGCAGGACAACCTGCGAGCCGCCGTGGAGTTCTGCGTCGAGCGCACGAGCGAGCCGCCGGAGCCGGGGCTGCGCCTGGCCGCGGCGCTCGTGCCGTTCTGGAACTACGGTCCCCGCTACGAGGGCGTCCGCGCCATCACCGCGCTGCTGGAGCGGGGCGGATCCGACGCCGCGCGCGCCCGGGTGCTGCAAGGGCTGGCGCTACTGTACGTCTACTACCCCACGCCCGCGTCGCGCGCCGCCGCCCGCGAGAGCCTGGCGCTGTTCGAGCACCTCGGCCTCGACGACGAGGCGGCCGTCTCCCGCCTCATCGTGGCCTTCGAGGGCCAGTACGGCGGCGACCCCGAGGAGTACCGGGCGCTGGTCCGGCAGAGCCGCGAGGATCTCGGCGACCGGGACCGCGGCTGGTGGCTCGCCATGACGTACTACGTGGAGGCGCTGATCAACCTGCGGTGCAGCGAGTTCGAGGCGTCGGCGCGCGACTGGCAGCACTGCCTCGGCCTGCTCCGCGCCGCCGACGACCGGATGATGACCAGCGCCGCCCGTGCCCACCTGGGCATCGCGCTGCGCCAGACCGGCCACCGCGAGGAAGCCCTGGCCCACCTGCGGTCCGCGGTGGACGAGTGCCGCGCGCACGGCTCGTTGCACGGCCTCGCGTTCGCCCTGGTGCACCTCGCGCACACCCGGCTCGACCTGGGCGAGACCGCGACCGTGCGGGCCGAGCTCGCCGAGGCCGACGAGGTCGCCCGGCGGGTCCGCAACCCGCGCAACCCGGCGTGGGCGGCGTGGGGACGGGCCCGGCTCGCCCTGCTGCGCGGCGACGCGGCGGCCGCGGTCGACGACCTGCGGCAGGCCCTGGAGCTGCTCGAGGACCGCGAGTTCCCATGGGCCCGCGACCAGCTGCGGGCCGCTTACGCCGAGGCCGCCGGCCGCTAGTCTCCGGGCACCGCGAAACCGGCCCGGTCACGGGCCGCCCGCAGCGCGTCCGCGTCCACATCGCCGCAGACCGCCAGCACCCCTTGGTCCACCTGCAGGGAGACCACCCCCGGCACGTCGCTCACATGCCGGCTGAGCAGCCGTACGCAGCGCCGGCACAGGTCGGGCGGTACGGCGACCGTCACTTCGTCACGCATGGGGAAAGGGTGGCGCTGTCCGCTGTCCGTTCGCTGTCCGCCGCCGCCCAGCCGGCGGCCAGGGCACGGACAGCCGTGCCCGCGACGCTTCGGCAGGTCAGAACACCACCGAAGACGCCAGGAGGCCCGTCGTGCACTCGCTCTACCTCACCGACTACGTCCGCGAACGCCACACGGACCTGCTCCGCGAGGCCGAGGCGTACCGCTTCGCCGCCGGCCGCAGAACAACCCGCGCCCGTGTCCGCATCCCGATCCGCCGGCGCACCGCCCCGGCCGGATTCTCCAGCTGAGGAGCCACGTTCATGAGCATCAGCACCGCACCCGAGCACACCGGACAGAAGCCGGCCGTGATCGCCGTCGAGGCCCGCGACGTCGTCAAGACGTACGGGCGCGGCGACACGGCGGTACGGGCCCTCGACGGCGCCGGGCTGACCATCCCGGCCGGGCAGTTCGCCGCCGTCATGGGCCCCTCCGGCTCCGGCAAGTCCACCCTCATGCACATCCTCGCCGGACTCGACGACGCCGACGCCGGCCGGATCCTGCTCGGCGGCACCGACGTGACCGGCCTGAGCGAGCGGCAGCGCACCCTGCTGCGCCGCGACCGGATCGGCTTCGTCTTCCAGAGCTTCAACCTCGTGCCGACGCTCACCGCGGCCGAGAACATCGAGCTGCCGCTGCGGCTGGCCGGCCGGCGACCGGACACCGCCTGGGTGGACCGGCTGGTCACCGCCCTCGGCCTCGCGCAGCGGCTGCACCACCGGCCCGCCCAGCTCTCCGGTGGCCAGCAGCAGCGCGTGGCGGCGGCCCGGGCGCTCGTCACCCGCCCCGAGATCGTGTTCGCCGACGAGCCGACCGGGAACCTGGACTCCGGCTCCGGCGAGGCGCTGCTGGCCTTCCTGCGCCATGCCGCCCACGACCTCGGGCAGACCATCGTCATGGTCACCCACGACCCGCATGCGGCCGCGTACGCCGACCGGGTGATCTTCCTCGCCGACGGCCGCGTCGTCGACGAGCTCGCCGAGCCCACGGTGGCCGCCGTGCTGTCCCGCATGACCGGCCTCGACAGTCTCATCACTGCCCGGAAGGACGGCTGACAGCCATGTGGCGTCTCATCTTGCGCAACACCCTGGCCCACCGCGCCCGGCTGGCGTTCACCGTGCTCGCCGTCGTCCTCGGCGTCACCTTCGTCAGCGGCACCCTCGTGCTCACCGACACCTCCCGGCAGGTCCTCGACGATCAGTTCCGGACCGCGACGGCGGGCACCGACCTCACCGTGCGGACCGCCGCCGCCTTCGAATCGGCGATGGGCGTCGAGGTGGAACGCGACCCGCTGAGCCCCGCGACGGTCGATCGGGTCCGGGCCCTGCCGGGCGTGGCCGCAGCCGCACCGATCGTCCGCGGGCAGGGCCTGCTGGTGAGCGGGGGCAGGGCGATCGTCCCCGCCGGACCGTCCCTGCTGCAGTCCTGGACCCCGCCGCCGGTCGGCGCGTTCACGCTGCGCTCCGGGCGCGCGCCGGCCGCCGACGGCGAAGTGGTCGTCGACGCCGCCACCGCCGGGCGGTACAGCATCACCCTCGGCCAGTCCGTCACCGTGCGTGCTGATGCCGACCTGACCGCCCGGGTCGTCGGCCTGGCCGGGTTCGGTGACCGGCCCGGCCTGCCGAACAGCACGGTGGCCCTGGTCGGCCTGCCGGCCGCACAGCGGATGCTGGGGTTGGGCAGCGGCGTCACCGAGCTGGCCGTGACCGCGGCCGACGGCGTGGACCCGGGTACGCTGCGACGCGGCGTAGCCGCCGCCCTGGGCGCCGGCTACGAGGTGACGGCCGGCCGGGACGTCGCGGCCGCCTCCTCCTCCGCCGCCCAGAACCAGCTGAACTACCTGCAGGCGATGTTGCTGGCGCTGGCCGCCGCCGGGCTGCTCGTCGGCGCCTTCCTCATCGCCAACACGTTCTCCATCGTGGTCACTCAGCGCACCCACGAGCTGGCCGTGCTGCGGGCCACCGGCGCCACCGGCCGCCAGGTCCTGGCCTCGGTGCTCGGCGAGGCGCTCCTGGTCGGCGTCCTCGCGTCGGCACTCGGCCTCGCGACGGGCATCGGCGCCGCGAGCGGGCTGCGCGGCCTGGCCGGCGCGTCCGGCATCGCGCTGCCGGACGGCGCGATGGTGATCACCGCGCGTACGGCGGTCGTGTCGCTGGCCGTCGGCGTGTTCGTCACCGTGCTGGCCGCGTTCGGGCCGGCCCGGCGCGCCGCTCGTGTCGCCCCGGTGGCGGCGATGCGCCGGTCGGCGGCCGCCGAGCCGATCGGCACCGCCCGGGCCGTCACCGGTGCCGTCGCCGTGGCCGCCGGCGCCGCCGGGGTCACCGCCGCCATCGCGGGCACGGGCGGCCTCATGCTGCTCGCCGCGGCAGCCGTCCTGCTGATCGTGGGCCTGACGCTGGCCGGGCCGGCTCTCGCGCCGGCGGCCGTACGGCTGCTCGGCCGGCCGCTGCACGCCCTCGGCACCCCCGGGCGCCTGGCCCGCGAATCGGCGGCGCGCACCCCACGCCGTACCGCCGCCACCGCGCTGGCGCTCGCGCTCGGACTGGCGCTGGTCACCTTCACCGCCGTGCTGGCCACCTCGGTGAAGCAGTCGGTGCAGCGTACGTACAGCGAGACGATCAGCGCGGACTTCGTGGTGGAGAGCGCCCGCAACGAGATGCTCGGCGGCCTGCCGGCCAAGGTGCACCACCACGTGGCCGAGCTGCCGGAGGTCGCGGTGGCGTCGCGGCTGCGCTACGGGCACTGGAAGGACGGGCAGGCCACCTCCGCCCTCACCGCCGTGGACCCGGCCACGCTGCCCCGGGTCACCGCGCTGAAGCTGACCGCGGGCAGCCTCGGCGCCCTCGACACCGGTGGCGTCGTCCTGGCGGCGCACGTCGCCGCCGAGCGCGGGCTCACCATCGGCGACCCGCTGCCGATGACGTTCTCCCGCACCGGGACGGAGAGGCTCCCCGTCGTCGGGCTGCTGCGCGACCGCGACGCGCAGGCCCTGCAGACCGACTACATCATCTCGCTGGACACCTACGCGAAGCACTACGCCGAGGACGTCGACGCGAGCGTCTTCGTCAAGCTGGCCGACGGCGTGAGCCTGTCCACCGGCCGGCGTGCGCTCGACACCGCCCTGGCCGACCTGCCCACCACTCAGGTTCGCGACCAGGCGGCCGCCGTCGCCGGTCGTACCGCCACCATCGATCAGGTCCTCGGCCTGGTGACCGCGCTGCTGTTGCTCACCGTGGTCATCGCGCTGCTCGGCATCACCAACACCCTCGCCCTGTCGGTGTCCGAGCGAACCCGCGAGATCGGCCTGCTGCGGGCGGTCGGCATGAGCCGGGCGCAGGTGCGCACCATGATCCGCGGCGAGGCCACGCTCATCGCCGCCCTCGCCACCCTGGCCGGGGTGGGTCTGGGCATCGCGCTCGGTGCCGGCGCGGTCAGCCGGCTCGGTGCGGCTGCGGAGGCGGTGGTGGTCCTGCCGGCCGCCCAGCTGGCGGTGATCGTCACCGTCACCCTGGCCGCCGGCCTGATCGCCGGTGTGCTCCCGGCCCGCCGGGCCGCCCGCCTCGACGTGCTCACGGCGATCGCCCAGTCCTGAGCCGTCCGCTGTCTCGAGCGGGTCCCGGCGTACGGACGGATCAGGCGGCGGCGAGCCGGTTGCGGCCGGCTCGCTTCGCCGCGTACAGGTGGGCGTCCGCCCGGTCGTAGAGGTCGCGTCCGCTCTCGTCCGCGCCGCAGGTGGCCAGGCCCATGCTCAGCGTCACGCGCAGCCCGGGCGCGATCGCCGACCAGTCCCGGGCGAGGATCACCTGCCGGAGCCGTTCGGCGATCTGGCGGGCCTCGACCGCGCTGGTGCTCAGGAACATCGCGAACTCGTCGCCGCCGAAGCGGATGGCCACCTCGTCGTGGCGGCAGTGCGCGCGCAGCACCGCCGCGATCTCGGTCAGCACGCGGTCGCCGACGCCGTGGGAGAACTCGTCGTTGATGGACTTGAAGCGGTCCACATCGATCAGCAGCAGCGTGCCGGATCCGGACACCGCCTGGATGCGCCGGTCGAACAGGCGCCGGTTGCCCAGCCCGGTCAGCGCGTCCGAGGCCGCCGCGTGGTCCGCGGTGCTGCGGGCCGCCTCGAGCTCCACCCGGCGGTACGCCTGCTGCAGCATCGTGCGCCGGTCCAGCCGCAGCCTCCACAGCACGCGGATGTGGCTGTGCAACGCGTCGAGGATCGTCCGGGTGGCCTCGCCCGGGCTCTCCAGCGTCGCCGTGAGGGCGAGCTCGTACTGGAAGACCAGGCTTTGCGCCGGCAGCACGCACAGCTCGAGCGCGGCGAGGAACTCCCGCCGGGCCGCGCGCAGCTCACCGCCCGCGCGCAGGCTCAGGCCGTGGGCGAGGTGCAGGAGCCGGGCCTCGTGGTGCTGCCCGGCTGCCCGTACGGTCGGCAGCAGCCGGCCCACGACGGCCGCCGCCTCCTCGTGGCGGCCGGTCTTCGCGTGCCCGACCGCGAGCAGGGCGGCGCCCAGCGGCGAGTCGATGGCGCGGGCCGTCCAGTACTGCAGCAGCGTGACGCTCTTGTGGACCAGGACCGCCGCCTCCTCGGGGCAGCCGACTTGTTCCAGGCGCAGCGCCCATTCCAGCAGGAGTTCGGCGTACTGCAGCTCGGCGGAGGCGCGGTACAGGTCGTCGGGGGAGTCGAAGGCGTCGATCGCGTTGAGCATCGCGACCTCGGCGAGCTCGAACAGGTCGGCGGCGCGGGCGGAGTCGGCCAGCGAGGCCATCGCCGAGAAGTAGCGCAGGCTCTTGCGGGGCACGACGTCGAGCATCGTCATGGCCCGGGCCAGGTGGTGCAGCCCGTCGTCGACCCGGCCGACCTGGATGAGCATCCGGCCGGTGTCGGCCAGGATCTTCGCGTCGGTGGTGCGGGGCCCGGTGAGGTGGCTCGGCCCGGCGACCAGCTCCTCGCCGACGACCAGGGCCTCGTCGAGGCGGCCCAGCGAGCTCAGCGCGTACATGCGGCCCAGCCGGGTGACCCGGAGCGTGCGCTCGTCGCCCAGGATCCGCAGCACGGCCTCGGCCTGGTCGGCCGCGAGCAGCGTCTCGCCGTGGTGGCCGCGGATCGTCAGGTCGTGGACGTGCAGACCCATTCCCGCGTACGGACCGTACGGGGACACCACGGCGGGCAGGCGATCGGAGGTCACGAGGTATAGGTCGGTCGCTGGGGGAGGGACGTGAGCGTTAGCAGTCGTACCGGAAAGAGGCCGATAGTTACGGATCATCAAGTCGCTCAGCGATTCTGTCAGGAAGCCGAGCTCATCGCAAAAGAGCGTGTTAACAGCTCTGAAAACTTCCGGAAATTGCCTGTTGACGTCCGGCGCGCCGGGTTCCCAGAATGGTGTGCAACGACGGCCGTCGATCCCCTACGGAAGGTGAGCAGTCATGATCAACAGAGCTGTCCGGTCCGCGCTCGTCGCCTGCGCGGCCGGCCTCCTGACGGCCGCGGGCGTGGTCGCCGGCACCGCCGGAGGACCGGCCACGGCGGCCGCCGCCGCGGACTGCAGCAACGGCTACGTCGCCCTGACCTTCGACGACGGGCCGAACCCGAGCAACACCAACAATCTGCTCAACACGTTGCGGCAGGCGGGGGTCCGGGCCACGCTGTTCAACATCGGGCAGAACGCCGCGAGCAACCCGTCGCTGGTCGCCGCCGAGAAGGCCGCCGGCATGTGGATCGGCAACCACAGCTACACCCACCCGCACATGCTCAACCTCAGCCAGAGCCAGATGTCGTCGGAGCTGTCGCGCACCCAGTCGGCGATCCAGAACGGCGGCGGCGGCACCCCGCAGCTGTTCCGGCCGCCGTACGGCGAGACCAACGGCACCCTGCAGTCGGCGGCGTCCGCGCTCGGCCTGCGTACGGTCACGTGGGACGTCGACTCGCAGGACTGGAACGGCGCCAGCACCGCGCAGATCGTGCAGGCGGCGAGCCGGCTCACCAACGGCCAGAGCATCCTCATGCACGACCAGTACGCGACCACCATCGCGGCGATCCCGCAGATCGTCTCCGGGCTCAGCAGCCGGGGCCTGTGCGCGGGCATGATCTCGCCGTCGACCGGGCGGGCCGTGGCGCCCGACGGCACCAGCACACCGCCGCCGACCGGGCCGACGACCCCGCCGCCGGGCGGCAGCTCCTGCACCGCGACCCTGTCCGCCGGCCAGCAGTTCGGCGACCGGTTCAACCTCAACGTCGCGGTCAGCGGCACCAGCAACTGGACCGTCCAGCTCAACCTCAACGGCGGCCAGAGCCTGCAGAACAGCTGGAACGCCTCGGTCAGCGGCACGACGGGGACCGTCACCGCCCGGCCGAACGGCTCGGGCAACACCTTCGGCGTAACGATCATGGCCAACGGCAACTGGACCTGGCCGACGACGTCCTGCCGGGCAGGCTGACAGCAGCGATCCGGACGCGGCCGGGCGGGGACATCACCCCCGCCCGGCCGTCTTTCGCTCCGCAAGGCGGACCGCTTCTGCTCCCGGGCGGCACCTGTACGCCCCCAGCATGATTCTCTCCGGACAGTCCCCACCCGGCGAGAACGCGGCCCCATGACGATCCTGCAGCGCGCCCGCAGCGGCTTGCCGGCCGCCGTGGGCGAGGGGGAGCTGGTCCGCACCATCGTCGGCCTGGCCCACGACCTGCGGCTCGCCACGGTCGCCGAGGGCGTGGAGACCCTCGAGCAGGCAGCCGTGCTGCAGACGCTGGGCTGCGACGAGGGGCAGGGCTGGCACTACGGGCGCCCGGCGCCTGCCGACCGGATCGCCGCGCTGCTCGCCGGTGCCGGGCCCGCGGCAGAGGGCGGTGGCCCGGGCACGACGCCGTCATCGTGTGCCGACCCGTACCCCGCTCACCGCTGAGCTTCGACGTCACCATGGAAGGAAGGGCCGGCATCGTCGGCCCTCTCCCACAGGATCCCGGCGCTCCCGGCGAGGGCGGCGGCCTCCGTACGGCTGGACACCCGCAGCTTGCGCAGCAGCGAGGCCGTCAACCGCTTCACGGTGCGCTCGGAGACGTGCAGCCGACCCGCGATCTCGGTGGTGGTGGCCCCGGCGGCGATGAGCTGGAGCAGCGTGCGGTCCCGGTCGTCGAGCTCGACCGGAGGAGCGGGCCGGGAGCTGCGGGCCGAGCCGAGCACCGCGCCCAGCAGCTCCGCGGGCATCACCGACCAACCGTCCAGAATGGCCAGCAACGGCTGCAGCAGGCGTTCCGGCTCGCTCGTCCTCGGCAGGAAGCCCTCCGCACCCGCCCGCAGCGCCTCCACCGCGGGCGCCGGGTCCTCGTCGCCGGACATGGCCACGATCCGGGCCCGGGGCGCCGCCCGGCGTACGGCGGCGATCGCCGGGATCCCGCCGGGCGCCGGCACGTGCAGATCCACCAGGACGAGGTCGGGCTCCCAGTGCCGGACCAGGCTCGCGGCCGAGGAGGCGTCGCCGGTGCTCGCCACCACCGTGGCATGCCCGTCGCTCGCCTCGTGGAGCACGAGCGCGAGGCCGCTGACGAAGTGGGGGTGGTCGTCGACGATCACGATCCGGACAGATGTGCGCACCCGCCTCGGATGCCCCGGCCGGGCGGGGTCATGCATATCAGTAGGAGTACACGGCTCGTTTACCCCCGGCGGCCGGGGGAACGCTCTCGGCCATGACCGATGAGACCCCAACCGACCGCCATGCGACCGACGAGCCGGACGGCTCCACCGCGTACGAGGCCTCGCTACGCGCGCCCGGCGACTCCGTCACGCCGACCGGCGACGACACCTCGCCGGCCTTCGACGCGGACGGCGGCGAGACGCCGGGCGGCGGCGAGACGCCGGGGGTGGACCCGCGCGGGCTACGACCCCGAAGCCGTCTCCGGAGGGACACCGGAATACCGTCCGGAGCGGTGAGCGGACCGCGGTGCGCCGCTCAGGCGGCGCCTCGCGGTGGCCGGGAACCCGCCCGGTCCAGGGGTCCCCATGCCGCCGCCGGCTGCTCCTCGACCAGCGTCTGGGCCTGCGCCAGCGCCGTGTCCGACACCCACGCCAGCGGCCTGCGGCAGCGCACCAGGGGCTCGTTGTCCGGCCCGCGCCCACACGCCTCGCCGAGCAGCACCCACGGGCGTACCCCGGGTTTGTGCAGGTGGCGGTAGTCGTACAGGCGGCGGGCCGCCCAGAGCCGGCGCGACCGGGCGCCCCACCACCGCTCCACGGTGAGCGGGTTGGCCGACAGGCCGGGCAGGGCGATCCCGGTGAGCGTGTCCCGGCTGGACCCGCCGGGGTTCTCGGCCAGATCGACGGCTGGTCCCTGGGACCAGCGCAGGAACAACTCGCCTCCGGCGGGTGGCCGCTCGACGAGGTCGGTGAGCCCGTCGAGGTCCGCGATCGTGGCCATTGACTCGTCTGGCTCGTACACGAATGCGGCTTTCCCATCGCGCGGGCGCTCAACCATCGGCAGCCGCGCTCACGACTCCGCGGTGGCCTCCGGGGCGAGCACCTTGTCGAGGTTGGTGACCTCGAGGACCATGCGTACCATCGGGCCCGGCTCACGCAGTTGCAGCGTGATGCCCTGTGCGGCGGCGGCCCGGTGCGCGGCCACCAGCATGCCCAGACCCGAGGAGTCCAGGAACGTCACCGCGCTCATGTCGATGTCCAGCCGCGTGCAGTCGCGGCGCTCGACGACCTGCTGCAGCACCTGGCGCAGCACCGCGGCGTTCGCCACGTCCACGTCGCCCTCGGGTACGACGACGATGGTCTCGCCCTCCCGCTCGATCGTACAGTCGAAAGGCATGGCCGATCAGTCCTCCCCAGGATTACGCGCTGGAGCCGCGCTACCCCGGGAGCGGCCGGTCGAAACCTGCCGCGGCCCGCCCGTGATCCGCACCGGGCGGCGCGTGCCGCTGGGCGTGCAGGGCCTGCAGCAGCTCCGTGCCGGTGAACGGCTTCTCGAGCAGGTGCACGTCGGCGGCCAGGGTGCCGTGCGTGGTCAGCACGGGCTGGGCGTACCCGGACATGAACAGCACCCGGATGCCCGGGCGCACCTCGGTGACCGCCTCGGCCAGGTCCTTGCCCAGCATGCCCGGCATGATCACGTCGGTGAGCAGCACGTCGATCGTGCCCTCGTGGGTACGGCTGATGCGCAGCGCGTCCAGCCCGTCGGTCGCGGTCAGCACCGTGTAGCCGCCGCGGCGCAGGATGCGTTCGGTCACCTCGCGCAGCGCCGCCTCGTCCTCGACGACCAGCACGGTCGCGCCGTGCCCGCCGAAGTCCCCGGGCGGCGCCGACGGCCGGGCGTCCTCGGCGACGGCGTCGGTCACGGGCAGCAGGATGGTGATCGTGGTCCCGTACCCGGGCTCGGAGTAGATCTGGACCGTGCCGCCGGCCTGCGTGACGATGCCGTAGACGGTGGCCAGGCCCAAGCCGGTGCCCTGCCCGCTCGGCTTGGTGGTGAAGAAGGGGTCGAACGCCTTGTCGATCACCTCGCGCGGCATGCCGGTCCCGGTGTCGGAGACCCGGATGCGCACGTACGGGCCGGGTTCCAGCCCTGTCCGCGCGGCCGGATGGTCCGCGTCGACCTGCACCGCCGCGGTGTCGATCGTGATGTGCCCGCCGGAGGGCATCGCGTCGCGCGCGTTGACCGCGAGGTTGATGAGCACCTGTTCGAGCTGGCCCGGGTCGGCCATCACCGGTGGCGCCGGCGAGGTACGGGTCACCAGCGTCATGTGCTCGCCGATCGAGCGCTGCAGCATCTGCTCCACCTCGGCGACGACCGCGTTGACGTCCAGCGGCCGCGGCCGGATCACCTCCCGGCGGGCGAAGGCCAGCAGCTGGTGGGTCAGGTCGCTGCCCCGGCGGGCCGCGCGGGCGATCTGCTCGGCGTCGCGCGCGAACGGCGTGCCGGCCGCGTCCTCGGCGATGAACGACGCGTAGTTGAGGATCACGGCCAGCAGGTTGTTGAAGTCGTGCGCCACGCCCCCGGCGAGCTGGCCCAGGCTCTCCAGCCGCTGGGTGCGCTGCAGGCGGGCCTCGACCCGTTGCTGCTCGGCCTCGTCGCGCAGGGCCTGCTGCTCGGCCTCGGCGGTCAGCCGCTCGGTGATGTCGCGTACGGCGGCCACGACGATGACCCGGCCGTCCGCGTCGAACGCGCTGCACGAGATCTCCACCGGCAGCTCCCTGCCGTCGCGGCGGCGCGCGGTGCGCGTGGCCCAGCGGGGCGCACCCTCCGCGGGGTCATGGGACCCGTCGATGCGTTCGGTGTCCAGCGGCGTGGAGTCCCCGCCGGTCCGCAGCATCGCGGCCGCCGGCGGCAACCCGTCGGGCAGCAGCCGGCGTACCCCCATCTGGACGAGGTCGTAGCGCGGCAGCCCGAACAGCCGTTCCGCCTCGGCGTTGACCAGCACGATCGCGCCGGCCTCGTCGACGCCGAGCAGGGCGTCCGGAGCGGCGTCGAGGACGGCCTGCACCTGCGCCTCGGCGCGTTCCCGCTCGCTGATGTCGCGGGCCGTGGTGGTCATGCCCACGATCGTCCCGGCGGCGTCGCGCAGCGGGCTGACCAGCACCGACACGGCGATGACCGAGCCGTCGGAGTGCAGCTTCGTGGTGCGGTACCGGTCCATGCGGCCGCCGATGCGAACCAGCGTGCGGACCTCGTCCTCGTCCACGCGCCGCTCGGGCGGGACGATCCGGTCGACGTTCTGCCCGACCATCTTGGCGGCCGGGTAGCCGTACAGCAGCTCGGCGCCGGGGTTCCAGGTGAGCACGACGCCGTCGAGGTCGGTGGTGACGATCGCGTCGTGCGACGACTGCACGATCGAGGCCAGCAGGGCCCGGGCCTCCTGGGCCTCCCGGTTGAGCGTGTCGTCGCGCAGGATGGTCGTCACCAGCATGTCGCCGCCGGGCATGCTCACCGCGGCGAGCGAGATCTCCACGGGGAAGACGTGACCGTCGCTGCGTACGCCACGCAGCGGCAGCCGGCGCAGCGGCGGATGTTCGCTGGTGAGGTATCCGGCGCGGTCGCCGGGGTGCCGGGCGCGCACCTCGTGCGGGACGAGATCGTCGACGGACATCTCGAGCATGCGGCCCGGTTCGTACCCGAACATCTCGTGCGCGCGGCGGTTGGCGATGACGATGGTGCCGTCCGCCCGGCTGACGATCACCGCGTCGGGTGCCTCGTCCACCAGGAGTCCGGTCAACGCATCGGTCGTCGGCACCATTCCTCGCTTCCGGCGGCTCGGCCACCTGCACTGCCTTACTCAACGTAGAGTGACCTGAACGGTCAGTGGTTGCGGTTCGCCGAAACTGGGGGTGCCATGACGGGGGAGCACCATCTGCCGACCGGGATCGATCCCAACCGGCCCAGCGCCGCGCGGATCTACGACGCCTTCCTCGGCGGGAACCACAACTTCGCGGCGGACCGGGCGGTCGCCGACCGCGCCCGCGAGCTCGTCCCCGAGCTGCCCCGCATCGTGCAGGCCAACCGGGCGTTCCTGAGCCGCGCCGTGCGCTTCGCCGCCGCGCGGGGCATCCGCCAGTTCCTGGACCTCGGCGCCGGCATCCCGGCGAACGACAACACGCACGAGGTGGCCCGCGAGGTGCAGCCCGACGCCCGGGTCGTCTACGTGGACATCGACCCCACGGCGGTCCTGCACGCCCGGGAGATCATCGGCGCGGACCCCCGTACGGTCGTGGTCCAGGGCGACCTGCAACGGCCCGAGACCGTCCTCACCGACCCGGACCTGCGCGGCCTGCTCGACCTCGGCGAGCCGGTCTGCGTTCTCATGATCGCCGTGCTGCATTTCGCCCCGGACAGCGCGGAGCTGACCGCGGCCCTGCGGCACTACCGCGAGGCGGTGGCTGCCGGCAGCTGCCTGGCCATCTCGCACGCCACCGGCACCGCGCGCGCCGAAGAGATGGAACGCTTCGTCGACCTCTACAACCGCACGGGTACGCCGCTCGTCCCGCGCGACCGGGAGCGCGTCGAGGCGCTGCTGGAAGGCTGGGACGTCGTCGAGCCCGGCGTGGTGCACAGCACCGAGTGGCGCCCCGACCCGGGCGGCGACCTCTCCGGCGACCCGGCCGCGACCCTCACCTACGTCGGCGTCGGCACCAAGCCCTGAGCCGTTTGCCCGGATCGCTCCCGAACGCCATCGGTGTAGTTCGCTCGATTCCCGCCGCCCGGCTTGACGGTCGCGGCAGCAGGGAGGTCACTGGAGATCATGGAACTGCCCGAGTCGATCGCGCCGATGCTCGCCACGCTCGGCGAGCCGTCCGCGGAGCCCGGGCAGGCGATCGAGTACAAGTGGGACGGCATCCGGTGCGTCGCGTTCGTCGAGGGCGGCGGCGTACGCCTGCAGACCCGCAACGGCAACGACGTCACGGCCGCGTACCCGGAACTCGCCGGGCTGCCGGAACTGACCGGTGACCGGCCGGTGGTCCTCGACGGTGAGATCGTGGCGCTGGACCCGGCCGGCCGGCCCTCGTTCGCGCAGCTTCAGCAGCGCATGCACGTGGCCGATCCGGCGCCCGCGCTGGTGGCGGCGGTGCCCGTCGGCTACTACGTGTTCGACCTGCTCCACCTCGGCGGGGTCTCGACCATGCCGCTCCCGTACGCCGAACGCCGCGACCTGCTCGCCGGGCTCGCCCTGAGCTCCGCGGCGGTCCGGGTCCCGCCGCACTTCGTCGGCGCCGACCCGCAGGCGATCATGACTGCCGCTCAGGCGCAGGGCCTCGAGGGCATCGTCGTCAAGCGGCTCGCGTCGGCGTACCAGCCGGGACGGCGGTCGCCCAGCTGGATCAAGGTGCCGGTCTCCGCCACCCAGGAGGTCGTGATCATCGGCTGGAAGCCGGGCCAGGGCCGCCGCGCCGGCACGATCGGCTCGCTGCTGACCGCGGTGGCGGCCCCGGACGGGCGGCTGTCGTTCGCCGGCGGGGTGGGCACGGGGTTCACCCACGAGATGCTCACCCACCTGCAGGACGTGCTGCGCCCGTACGCCCGCCGCACCGCCCCGGCGCCGGGGATCCCGCGGGAGTTCGCCCGCGGCGCGCACTGGGTCGAGCCGCTGTTCGTGGGGGAGGTGGCGTACCGGAACTGGACGCCCGACGGCCGGTTGCGGCATCCGTCGTGGCGCGGGCTGCGGCCCGACAAGACCCCCGCCCAGGCCGTACGGGACCGTGCCGCGGCGGAGGCCGTGGTGAAGGGGCGCATGGTGACGCCGGACGGCGGGTGGCGGGTGGAGGTCGTGAGCCGGCACGGCGTCGAGTCGTTCCGCATCGTGCACGGGGACAACGTCGTGGAGGGGCTGGACCTGGCCGCGGTCGAGAAGCTGCTGACGGCGCAGGGTATCGACATGCGCAGCCTTCAGGCCGGGCCGGCGGCCTGATCTTCCGCGCCGGTCATCGGTACGGGTCGGTTGATCTCGCGCAGCCGGGTGAGGATCTGGTGCAGGCGCACGGTGGTGCGGCGGCCGAGGTGCCGGGTCCACTCCTCCTGGACGACGGCCTCGGTCCGGCGGCCACCTGCGGACGGCATCCCACGAGCACGTCCGCGCTGTCTGCGCCCGTGGAGTGAAGGCGCCCGGCGCAGGAGGGTGACATACGGGATCACCTGCGGTGGGTCTCGTACATCCGGACCCAGACCAGCAGGCCCGAGACCGCGGTGAGGACGGCCACGACCGCCACGGCCGTCCGGATCCCGGCGAGGTCGGCGATGATGCCGGCGAGCAGGGCGCCGACGGCGAAGCCGCCGTCGCGCCAGAGCCGGTAGACGCCGACCGCGCGGGCCCGCCAGCCGGGATGCGCGACGTCGGAGACGGCCGCCAGCAAGGTCGGATACACCGCGGCCGTGCCGGCGCCGAGCAGGACGGCCGCCGTCGCCCACAGCGCAAACGTGTCGGCCGCGGCGAACAGCGCAAGGGCGGAAGCCTGCATGAGCATGCCGGTGACGATGAACGGTTTGCGGCCGTAGCGGTCGCAGGCGGGGCCCGTGACGAGCTGACCGAGCCCCCAGACCGCGGGGTACAGGGCCGCCAGCGCGCCGATCCGGGTCAGACCCAGCCCGGCCGTGGCGAACAGGACCGGGAACAGGCCCCAGGCCAGGCCGTCGTTGAGATTGTTGACCATGCCGGCCTGGCTGGCCGAGCTGAGAGCAGGTTCCCGCCAGCTCGTCACGGCCACGACCTCACGTGTCGCCATGGCGGCCGCCGCCGCGCCGCTCCGGGTGGTGGCCTCGTGCCGGGCGTGGCCGTGGGTCTCGCGGACGAAGACGGCCGACAGGCCGAGGCCGACGGCGATGTAGGCGGCGGCGAGCAGGAAGGGGGCCGGGCGCAGGCCGTGTGCCGTGGCCAGGGCGCCGGTGACGAGCGCGGTGGCGGCGACGGCGAGATAGCCCGCGGCCTCGTTGAGGCCCATGGCCAGCCCCCGCCGGGCGGGCCCGGCGAGGTCGATCTTCATGATCACCGTGGTGGACCAGGACAGACCCTGGTGGACGCCCAGCAGCACGTTCGCCGCGACGATCCAGCCCCAGCCCGGCGCCCAGATGATCATGGCTGGGATCGGCACGGCGACGAGCCAGCCGGCGACCAGCACGGGCTTGCGGCCGTAGCGGTCCGAGAGCGTGCCGGCGAAGAAGTTCGTGGCGGCCTTGGTGATGCCGAAGGCGAGGATGTACGTCAGCGCGGCGGTGTAGCCGTCGAGGTGGAACTCCCGTTCGGCGAGCGGGGTGAGCACCGTGCGCTCGGAGCCGAGCACGCCGCCGACCAAGGCGTTGATCACGACGAGCAGGGTGAACTGGGCGGCGTTGACGGCCAGCCCCAGCCGGGGCGCGACGGGTGCGGGCCTCGGCTCCATCGTTCTACGATATTGCGGCTGGAGCGCCAGGCCGGGCTGCTCCTGACGCGCCGTGCTCGTGGACGGCATGCTCGAGTGGCGGCTTGCCGGCCTGCCGGTCGCCGCCTGAGCTACCCGGCCGGGCTCCGGCGGGCGTCCTTGACGAACACGAGCCCGTCCACGCGGGTCACGTGCTCCGGGTCGAGCGGGGCGTAGCCGTACCAGGGGGAGACCCGGGCCGCCGGCGTCGCGTCGCCGAGGTCCCGGGGGTCGAGGAGGCAGGTCTCGTCCGGACGGGCGTACAGGACGCCCTCGATGGTGTCCGGGGGTGGTGTGCCGACTCCGCGGTGCTGAATCGTGCCGACGGCGGAGGCGAGGAAGGCGTACGCCTCGCCGAGGTGGGCGTCGACGAGCGCGCCCGCACTCCACCAGTGCACCGGAAGGTCGCCCAGGCGCATGCTGCTCTCGGTGCGTTGCAGGTGCGCGTTGTGCGCGGTCACCAGCGTCGGGCCCTGGCCGGCGACGGCCAGGAGGTTGGCGGCCATGATGGAGTCGCGGACGCCGAGCAGCCGGGCCATGCGGCCGGGTGACGTGTCGGCCATCCAGTAGTGGTAGCGCAGCAGCCCGGCGGCGGTACGCCCGTACAGCCGCGCCCGGTGCCAGTCCTCGCGCGACGACGTCTCGATCAGGTGGGGGGTCTGCGCCTCGAGCAGGGACACGAGGTCGTCGGCGAGCACCCGCAGCCGGTCGGCGCCGGGCGATCGCCCCACCGACGCGGCCGGGTCCATCATCGCGGCCGGGTTCGGCCACCGGTCGTCCTCGCCGAGCAGCCGGTCGAGCGTCTGCCCGGTGCACGGCAACAGGTCCGCGTCCACCGCCGCGGCGAGGTATGCGTGCAAGGCGGTGAGCGCCTGCCGGGGGCTCGCCGCGCCGGTGATCTCGAGCGGGCCGTCGAACCCGGCGAAGCGCACCCGGTCGCGTGCGGGCCGGTCCTCGTTGTACGCGCGCATCCAGCGGACCAGCTCGCGGTTGCCGGGGAAGGCGCCCCACTCGTGGCTGAAGCCGCGCGCCATGGCCTCGTCGAGGGTGCCCGTGCCGGACCTGACGTAGTCGTCCACGACCAGCCCCATGAGGCAGTCGCTCTCGATGGCGATCGCCCGGTAGCCCTCCCGCTCCACGAGCTGCCGGAACAGCGTGTTGCGGACCTCGAGCAGCGATTCCTCGCCGTGGGTGGGTTCGCCGAGGGCGAGCAGGCGCGGGCGGCGGGACAGGAGCCGCAGGACGGCGGCGGCGTCGACGTTGGTCATTCCCTCAACGGTATCTTTGAACCATCGGTGGAAACTTCTGCGCGAATGCGGGCAGGAACGTGGGGCAAAAGCTTCAAGACGGTGAGCGGCTCCGGCCGGTCGATCTGGCGCGCGGGCACGGCCTGTCCACCCAGGCGGTCCGCAACTACGAGGAGGCGGGGATCCTCCCGGGCGCCGCACGCTCGCCGTACGGCTACCGCGTCTATACGCCGCTGCACGCGTACGCGCTCCGGGCGTTTCTCGCGCTGCGGCCCGGGTTCGGCCATGCCACGGCCGCCTCGGTCATGCAGGCGGTCAACCGGGACGCGACCGAGGAGGCCCTGCGGCTCGTCGACGAGAGCCACGCCCAGCTGCTCGCGGATCGCCGTACCCTCCGGGCCGTCGAGGTCGCCCTGCGCGACCTGGATCCCGTACGCCCGGAGCGCGGCGACACGTTCGTCGGCCCGCTGTCGCGACGGCTCGGCATCCGCCCGGCCACCCTGCGCAAGTGGGAACGGGCCGGGGTGGTCCGGCCGCGCCGCGACCCGCGGACCGGCTACCGCGTCTACGGCGAGGCGGACGTCCGCGACGCCCAGCTGGCCCACCAGCTGCGCCGGGGCGGCTACCTGCTGGAGCAGATCGCCCCGGTGATCGAGCAGGTGCGCTCCGCGGGCGGCGTCGCGCCCCTGGAGTCCATGCTGCGGGACTGGCACGCCCGGCTGTCGGCCCGCAGCCGTGCCATGCTCGGCGGCGCGGCGGCCCTCAACGCGTACCTGGAGCATCGCGGGCAGTGACGCGCCGCGAACGCGCGATGCCCCAGCCGACGAGCGCCGCGGCCACGACGGTGAGGGCGAGACCCCCGATCGTCACCGCCTCCCGGAACTGCGCGGTCTGCTCGGCGCTCCACTGCGACGTCGCGAGGTCCCCGGTGAACAGCGCCGCGAGGATCGTGCCGGTGACCGCGATGCCCGCGCCGGACGTGACCTCGGTGGCCGTGTCGGTGAGCGCCGCGCCGATCGTGGTGCGGTTCTTCGGCAGCCCCCGGAGCACGTTGACGCCGGCGACGACGCCCACCACGCGCATCCCGGCGGCCACGAGCACCAGCGCGAGCGCCACCCATCCGTACCCGAACCGGCCGAGCAGGCCGTAGACCGCCAGGCCGGCCACGACCGCCGCGGCGCTGAGCCAACCGGCCCGCTCCAGGCCCACGCGCCGCACGAACGGGCTGATGAACGCGCCGCCCGCGATGAGCACGACCACCTGCGGCAGCATCCCGAGCGCGGCGAGCGCGGGTGTCCAGCCCCAGTCCAGCTGCAGCTGCAGCGTCACCAGGTAGCCGAGCCCGGCGGTGGCCAGCCCGGCCGCGGCCTTGAACGCCAGACCGCTGGAGACCAGCGGGTGGGCCACGAGCCGCAGGTCGAGCAGCGGGTGGCGCGCCGACCGCTCGCGCAGCACGAAGAGGACCGCCCCGGCGCCGGCCGCGACCGTGCCCGCCCACGGCAGCCACGACCCGGCACCCCGGTCGACGAACAGGGTCGGCGCGACGAGCGCGAGCATGATCGTCGCGGTGCCGAGCATCGCGCCGGCGACGTCCACCGGGTCGCGGTGCAGCCCGGCCGGGACGTCCGGGGCGACGCCGGACCGTACCGCGAGGAACGCGAGCCCGGCGATCGGCACGTTGACCAGCAGCAGCACCTGCCAGGGGGCGGCCGCGAGCACGAAGCCGCCGGCGGTCGGGCCCACGGCGAGGCCGGCCAGGCCCACGGTCGAGATCAGGGTGGTCGCGCGCACGCGGAGCCGGTCGTCGTCGAACAGCCGGAAGGCGAGCGCCATGGACCCCGGCGTCGTCATCGCGGCCGCCACGCCCATCGCCACGCGTACGGCGATGAGCTGGCCCGCGGTGCCGACGGCAGCGGTCGCCAGGCTCGCCGCGCCGAGCAGGAGCAGCCCGGCCAGCATGACCCGCCGGGGTCCGTACCGGTCGGCGACTGCGCCGGAGGCGAGCATCAGCCCGCCGAACACGACCGCGTACGCCCCTGTCACCCACTGCAGGGCGGTGGTGGACGCGTGCAGCTGCCGCCCGATCGTGGGCAGTGCGACGGTGAGGATCGAGGTGTCCAGCATCTCGACCAGGAAGACAGCGGACAGGCCGGCGAGGGCCACCCACGCCTCGCGTAACGACCGTGGTGAGGTTTGCTGGAAAGCGGTGGTCATGCCACTAAGTTAAGTGACTAAGTTTAGTTACGCAAGGAAGTGAGGCCCGATGCCCAGGACCGGCGCCCGAGGCGGCCCGCAGACGCGCGCGAAGATCTCCGAGGTCGCGACCCGGTTGTTCCTCGAGCGGGGCTTCGACGCGGTCACCGTCGCCGAGGTCGCGCGCGAGGCCGGTGTCTCCAGCGTCACGGTCTTCAAACACTTCCCCCGCAAGGAGGACCTGCTGCTGGACCGCGAGGCCGACGCCGCCGACCTCCTGCGCTCGGCGGTAAGCGACCGCGCCCCGGACGTCGACGTACTGACCTCGCTGCGCGACGCGGCCCTGCGTCTCGTCGACGAGCGGCACGCGCTGTCCGGCGTGAAGGACGGCTCCATCCCGTTCTTCCGTACGGTCGCCGCGTCGCCGGCGCTCGTCGCACGCCTGCGGGAGATCGCCGCGGAGCTGCAGGACACCCTCGCCGGGGAGCTGGAGCGGGACCCGGCCTTCGGCGGGGACGCCACCCTGCTGGCCGCCTTGCTCATCGCCGGGTACGCCACCGTGATCGTGGAGACCGCCCGGCGGCTCACCGCCGGCGAGCCGCCGGACGCGGTGGCCGACGACCACCGGGCACGCCTCGAGCGGCTCTTCGCAGCCCTCCGCAACGGTGTCCCCATCGGATAGCGACAAGGGTCGATACTGGGGGCTCGGTCCGCGCCGTGTCGGCGCGCGGAGAACAGGGGGTAGGCCGATGTCAGTGTCGATGTCGCGGCGTACGTTGCTGAGCGCCGCTGCGGGCAGTGTCGCCGCCGTGGCGGCCGTGGCGGCCGGGGCGGAGGCGGGCGCCGCGCCCGCCGGCCGGACGCCGATCTCGCCGGCGTTGCGGGAGCTGGAGGACAAGATCCGCGCCGGCATGCAGCGGTACGCGATCCCCGGCGTGGCGGTCGGCGTCTGGCACCGCGGCACGGAGTACGTGCGCGGCTTCGGTGTCACGAACGTCGACGATCCGGCGCCGGTGGACGGCGACACCGTGTTCCGCGTCGCCTCCACGACGAAGACGTTCACGGGGACGGCCGCGATGCGCCTGGTCGAACGCGGCCGCCTCGACCTCGACCGTACGGTGCAGAGCTATCTGCCGGGCTTCCACACCACCGACCCGGCCGCGTCGGCCCGCGTCACCGTGCGGCAGCTGCTCAACCACAGCGCCGGGTGGCTCGGCGACTTCTTCCTGGACACCGGTACGGACGACGACGCGCTCGCCCGCTACGTCGAGGCGATGTCCCGGCTGCCCCAGCTCACGCCGCCGGGGAAGGTGTTCTCGTACAACAACGCCGCCCTGTCGCTCGCCGGGCGGCTGATCGAGGTGGTCACCGGGTCGTCCTACGAGGAGGCCGTACGCACCCTCGTCCTCGACCCGTTGCGGCTGAAGCACAGCGCCTACTTCCTGGACGACATCCCGGGCGCGACGGTCGCCGTGCCGCACGGCGTGGGCGCCGACGGCAAGCCGTTCGCGGCGCCGGAGGCGTTCGCGATGCCGCGCAGCATCCATCCCGCCGGCGGCCTCATCTCCAGCGCCCGCGACCAGGTGCGGTGGGCCCGGTTCCACCTCGGCGACGGCCGTACGCCCACGGGCCGCCGCCTGCTCACCCGGCGCTCGATGCACGAGATGCAGTCGCACCCCGGGCCGGGCGGCACGCTGTTCGTGGAGCTGGACGGCTACGGCGTCACGTGGATGTTGCGCCCGACCGCCGAGGGGCCCAAGGTGGTGCAGCACGGCGGGGACTGGGCGGGCCAGCACTCCGGCTTCCTCATAGTGCCCGAGCGCGGGTTCGCGCTGACCGTGCTCACGAACTCCGAGGGCGGACCGCTGCTCACGGCCGAGCTGTTCGCCGACGACTGGGCGCTGCGCCGCTTCGCCGGCGTGCGCAACCTCCCGGCGGTGTCCCGGTCGCTGCCGGCCGGCGCGCTGGCCGCGTACGAGGGCCGGTACTCGGGGTCGCAGATCGGGTTCGAGGGGGAGACCGCCACCGTCGAGATCGACCTCGTGGCGGCCGCCGGCGGGCTCAGCGTCCAGGTCGACGGTCAGGAGGCGCTGCGGCTGGAGTTCTACCGCCGCGACTACGTGCGGGTTCTCGAGCCCGGGGGAGCGGACACGTTCTTCCGCGCCAACTTCGTGCGCGGCGAGGACGGGAAGATCGCCTGGCTGCGGTACGGCGGCCGGCTCTACCGCCGGGGCGCCGCGACCCTGCGTACCGCCGGCAGGTCGTTGCCGCTGCAGCGGTCCACGTTGCCGTACCCGGGAATCCGGTAGCGGCAGTCACCGGGTGCGGCCGCTCTCAGGCCGCACCCGGGACGCCCGCCGCCGGTGGTCGTGCCGTTCCGGCACCGGGTCGAGCCGCAGCCGGTCGCAGGCGGGCTCACCGGTCCAGTTCGCGGTGACGGCGCGGTATCCGTTCTGGTAGTCGCCGATCGCGCGGACGCACGAGCCGGCCGGCAGCAGCATCCGCAGGCCGCGGCCGGGCGCATCGCGCGATCCCCGCATCCGGCGGGGCAGCGCGGCTGACCGTTTCCCCGTACAGTGCTCGCCTTGTGATCAAACATTTCCATCTGTCCGCTGTGGCCGCCGGTCTCGGTCTGGTCCTGTTCACCGGCGCCTGCGGCGCGAAGGACGGCGGCACGGCGGCGCCCGCACCGGCGTCCTCCGCCCCGGCCGCGGCCGGCAACACCGCCGAGATCTGCGCCTCCGGCGGCAGCGCCGCCCGCGACGTCGTGGTCGGCCTGTTCTCGAAGCTCGGCGCGGCCGCGAAGGACGGCAAGCCCGACGAGGCCGCGCTCACCCGCATCTACCGGGACACCTTCGGCAAGCTCGGCGACGACCTCGAAGCCCACGCCGCCCGGGCCACCGACCCGGGTCTCGCCGCGGTGCTCCGGGAGATCGCGGCGGAGGCCGACAAGGTGGCCGCCGCACCGGACGCCGAGGCCGGCACCAAGGGCTTCCAGGCGGCGCTGGGCAAGCTCGAGCAGTACTGCCCCGACGGCGAGCCCGGCACCACCTCGTCCGCCGAACCCGGTGCCCCCGCTGACGGGGTCGTCGGGGCGAAGGGCAGCGCCTGCGAGCTGCCGGTGACCTTCCCGGTCGCGCCGAAGTGGAAGCCCAAGGCGGTCGAGGTCGCCGACGACGACCCGCTGGCCGAGCTCGCGCGCAAGGGGCCGCTGCGGATGGTCTGCGAGATCGACGCCAAGCCCGCCGGACACGTCGGCTTCCTGCGCGTCTGGTCCGACCCGAAGGGCGGCGAGCCGCGTGCCGCGCTGCAGCCCCTCGTCTCCGGGAAGAAGACCCGCAACGTCACCTACAAGCCCTTCACCGCCGGCGGGCAGGGCGCCGTCGAGGTGTCCTTCGAGCAGTACCAGGAGCTGCTCGAGGAACACGTCAAGCGGCGGGCGTTCGCCGTACGCACCCCGGGCGGCGCGGTCGTGGTGGAGCTGGGCACCCTCGACAGCTCGGAGTTCGAGGCCATGCTGCCCGCGTACGACCTGGCCAAGGGCGGGCTGAAGGTCGGCTGACGGGCGTCGGCGGGGTCCCCCCGGCGGGGGCCGAAGGTCCCGGCGGGGTGGGGCCCCGCGGCACTGATCATCGGCGTGGCGGCGGGATGGAATGTAGGTGCCACGACGAACCAGGAAGGACGTGGACGCCATGACCGCCGTCCCGCACGCCGACGCCCCCAGCACCATCAGCACCGAGATCAACGGCACCAAGGTGTCGATCGGCGCCTCGGGTGCGACCGTCACCGAGACCACCCGCCGCAAGGCCGCCCGTTACACCCTCGCGGGGCTGCGCCTGGCGCTCGGCTGGATCTTCCTCTGGGCCTTCATCGACAAGCTCTTCGGCCTGGGCATGGCGACCCCGGAGAAGGGCGCCTGGATCAACGGCGGCAGCCCGACCAAGGGCTTCCTCGGCAAGGCCGTCGCCGGCCCGTTCGAGGGCTTCTACCACGGCATCGCCGGCGCGGCCTGGGCCGACTGGCTGTTCATGATCGGGCTGGCGGCCATCGGCACCGCGCTCATCCTCGGCATCGGCCTGCGGGTCGCCGCGGTGGCGGGCAGCCTCCTGCTGGTCATGATGTGGTCCGCGGTGCTGCCCCCGGAGAACAACCCGTTCATGGACGACCACCTCGTCTACGCCGGCGTGCTGGTGCTGCTCGCCCTCACCTCGGCGGGTGACACGCTCGGCCTGGGCCGGCTGTGGAGCCGCCTCGCGATCGTCAAGCGCCTCCCCTGGCTGAAGTAGCCTCAACGAACGGAAGTGCGAGGGCCGCACCCACCGGGTGCGGCCCTCGCGTTGCGCCGGGTGGAGAGGCAGCCTCAGCGGAGCGTCTCCGGTGGCCCGGTGGAGAGGTCCACCGGTATGTACAGGCCCTGCCGGCTGGCCCGCATCGCTGCCATCGTGCGCGACTCGGCGCCGAGCTTGGCCATGACGTGCTCCACGTGCGACACCACGGTGCGAGCGGCGACGAACAGGGTGGCGGCGATGCGGGCGTTGGACCAGCCCTCGACCAGGCCGCCCAGCACTTCCAGCTCGCGACGCGTCAGTCCGTGCAGCGGCGGCGCGGCGCTGATGAGGATCACCGCACGCAGATTGCCGGGCGCGACCGCGGCGCAGGACAGCACGGTGACGCGCACGAGCTCGCTGGTGCGAACGCCGCCGTCCACGGGATACACGAAGCTGGCGTAGGCGCCGTCGCGGTGCAGCGCGGAGGTGGACACCCGCACCAGCGGGGATCCGGAGCACACCATCGGATGACCCGGCCGCCCCGGTAAAGCCTCGATCCGGCCGGAGCGGGTCAGCAGAGCGCCGGCGCTGACGTCGGCGACGATGTCCGCCATCGCGCCGACGGTGCGCAGCGGATCCAGCGCCGAAGCGATCAAGGGCATCACCCGGTGCAGTAGCGCGCAGACCTCGTCACTGGCCGGGGTGGCGTCGCCGCTGTTCATCCACAACAAACCCAGGTACCGGCCGTCCGGTGTGATCAACGCCGTACCCAGGCCCTCCCGGAAACCCGCAGGGCGCAGATGCTTCGCCCAGGTGGGCAGCTCCATCGGCGCCATCGGCAGGTCGATCACCCGCATCGGACGGGAGACGCGCAGCAGCGAAGCGCCGTCCAACTCGTCGACGAACGCGACGCTGTCGAGGTACGGGTGAATCGGCTCGTAGCCGCGCCGCGTGACCGGCACCTGCAGCCGCCGCTGAGCATCGAACAAGGTGATGAGGGCCGCGTCGTAGGGGTAAACGCGCCGCAGCTGCTCCAGGAAGTCCTCCGCGCGTTCTTCCACCCGCGCCGCGGAACCGGCCGCGGCGATCCGCAGCACGATGCCTTCCGGATCGACCGGTGCCACGCCGTCATCACCGTCCCAGGACAACCGTATCGTCGAGGGTCTGCGGCCGGTGGGAAGCCGGCCGGCAGAGCCCAAGCCTAGTGCCCGGCCTCGCCTCGGATGACCCCGATCAGTCGCGGTCCGGTGCGATCGGCGCGGGCAGGTACAGGCCGAGGGCGGCGGCACGGAGTACGGCGGCGTCGCGGGTGGGCGCCCGGAGCGCGGCGCGCGTGTGGTCGAGGGTGGTCATGACGGTGCCGGGGGACAGTCCGAGGTGGGCGGCGACGCGTCGCGGCTGCCAGCCGGCGATGAGCAGTCCGAGAACGGTCAGGTCGCGGTGGGTCAATGTGTGCAGGTCGGGCGCCGGGGACAGCAGCACGACCCCGGATCGGTGGCCGGGCGGCACTCCGTGGCAGGCGAGGACCGTCACTTTGAGGTAGTCGCGCCGCCGGCCGGCACACCGGGTGGTGGTGGTCAGCAGGACGGCGTGGCTCTCGGCGGCGCCCAGCCGTGCCGAGGCCTCGGCCAGCGCACGCGAGCCGGGAGCGAGCTCCGGGTGACCGGGCAGGCCGGGAAGGGGCTCGATCCCGCCTTCACGGGTGAGCACGACCCCGGCGACCGCATCGGTGACCAGGGCGGCCAGCTCGGTCAGGGCGCGCAGGGGGTCCACTGCGTCGGCGATGAGCGGGGCGAGCCGTTCGAGCAGGTGACAAGTGTCCTCGTCGAGGGGGACGGTGGTCTCCGTGCTGGCCGCGAAGACGCCGAGGTAGCGGCCGTCGAAGGTGTGCAGGGGCACGCCGACGCCCTCGCCGAAGCCGGCCGGGCGCAGGTACTCGGCCCACACCGGTACCTGCTCGGGCGGAACCGGGGAGTCGCAGACCCGCCGGGGCTTGCGGCCCAGCATGCCGACCTGTTCGAGGTCGTCGATCATCGCCGGACCGTCGAGGTACTCCTGGACGCGGCCGGGGTAGCCCCGGCGGGCCAGGGCCGGCACCACCCGGCGTTCCGGGTCGAGCAGCACCAGGTAGGCGGCGTCGGAGTGGATCACCTGCTGCAGCACGGTCAGCAGCGCACCGGCCCGCTCCGGCAGGGGGCGGGGCATGGCCGCGATCGCGGCGACCTCGTCGATCACCCCGACGCTTCGGCGGCTGCGGTCACTCATCGGCGGCCGCGGCGATCCTCACCACGGTACGACAGTAGCGCCTTCGTCAGTCGTCGCTGCGCCGGCGGTCGCCCACGTACGCGAGCAGCTCCGGGTCCGCGGAGGTGAGACGGTCCATCTCCTCGCCGGCGTCGCAGCTCAGCAGCGCGATGACGATCCCGTCGGCGCCGCGGGCGAGCACCTCCCAGGTCGCGCCGGAGTCCTCCCAGCGGCGCAACCGCTCCACCTTGTCCTGGCCGGCCACGATCAGCTCCCGGTCGCGACGATCAGCGCCTGCGGGGCGGCGGCCTTCATCCGGGTGTTGAGCCACGACAGCTGGCGTGAGGTCTCGCCGTTGGCGTCCTGCGCCACCTGCAGCAGGTCCCGGTCGCGCAGGCCCTGGGCGGCCTGCGCCACCACGGTCCAGGTGGTCTGCACCAGCGTGCCGAGCACGTGCAGGTCCTGCAGGTCGCGCAGCAGCCCGACCGGGCCCGAGCGCACCTCGGCGAGGCCGGCGGCGTGCAGGCGTTCGGGCTCGTCGGCGCCGGCGTCGGCGCGTTCGCCGTAGCGCCGCACGATCGGGGTGAGCCGCCGGACGTGGTCGTCGCTCATCCCGGCCAGCTCGCGGCAGACGAACAGCACGTCGGGATGCTGCGCATGGCCTTCCCCGACGACGCGGAACGAGTCCGCGAGGGTCTGCTCGCCGCGGTGCGCGAGCGCGAGATAGGTGGCGAGCTGCATCAGGACGCTCCCGGGTCGTTCGGGTACGCGGGCGTGGGCACCGGCCGGCTCGTCGTGGCGGCGCCGCCCCGGGTCGGCGGCACCCCGGCACCGGCCGGGGCGGACGCGGCAGTGGTGGGCGCCGGGGCGGGACCGTCGCCGTCGCGTACCTTCGTCACCCGGCACGCCGCGGTCTTGAAGTACGGCTGCTTGGACACCGGGTCCCACACGGTCATGGTGAGCTCGTTCGCCTGACCCGGCGGGTCGTCGCCGGCCGAGCCGTAGTGGAACGGCGCGAACACCGCGCCCCGCATGACCTGCCCGACGCGCGCCTTCACCTCGATGGACCCGCGGGGCGACTCGACCCGGACGAGGTCGCCCTCGGCGATGCCCAGGCCGGCGGCGTCGGCGGGGGACAGCTCCACCCAGGCGTCCGGCGCGGCGTCGTTCAGCGAGCGGGACCGGCTGGTCTTGGTGCGGGTGTGGAACTGGTAGACCGTACGGCCGGTGCTGTAGAGCAGCGGATACTCGTCGCTGGTCTCCTCGTGCGGCGGCGTCCACTTCGCACCCTTGAGGAAGGCGCGACCGTCGGGCCGCAACGCGCGGTGCTCCTGCTGGGTCACCGCCGCGCCGGTCAGCAGGTCGTGGCCGTACGTCTCGCAGTAGTCGGTGGCGGTGGGGAACACCGCGTCGGCGTAGAGGCGGTCGGTGCCCTCCGGCGCGCGCTCGTTCACCGGCCACGGGATGCCGGTGGGGCCGCGCAGTTTCGCGTACGACAGCCCGGTGTAGTCGACCGGGCGGCCGCGGGTCGCCTCGCACCACGCCTCGAAGGCCTCCTCGGCGGTGCGCCAGCGGATCAGCGGCTCACCCGCGGCGTCCCGGAAGTCCATCGCTTTCGCGTACGCCAGGAAGATGTCGAGATCGCTGCGGGCCTCGCCGGGCGGCTCCACGGCCTTCTCGGACAGGTGCACCGTACGGTTGACGTTGGTGAAGGTCCCGGTCTTCTCGCCCCACCCGGCGGCGGGCAGCACGACGTCGGCCAGCCGCGCGGTCTCGGTCAGGAACAGGTCCTGCACGACCACGAAGCACTGGTCGCCGCCGAGGATCCGGCGGATGCGCGCCGACTCCGGCATGGACACCGCGGGGTTGGTCGCCGAGATCCAGAGGAAGCCGATCGAGCCCTCCTCGGCGTAGCTCATGATCTGCATGGCGTGCGTGGGCGGGGCCCAGTGCGGGATCGTCAGCGGATCCACGTTCCACAGCCCGGCGAGCTCGTGGACGTGCTCCTCGTTGTCCCAGTTGCGGAAGCCGGGCAGGTCGCCGTCCGCACCGGTCTCCCGGTTGTTCTGGGCGGTGGGCTGCCCGTTCATCTGCAGGATGCCGGCGCCGGGGCGGCCGATCAGCCCGCGCAGCAGGTGCAGGTTGTGCACGGCCACGGCGGACGCGGTGGCCTGGTGCGACTGGTAGAAGCCCTGCAGCACGGTGGAGAGCACCGCGCCGCTGGTGCCGAAGATCCGGGCGGCCCGGCGGACGTCTGCGGCGGCCACACCGCAGATCCGCGCCACCTCGTCCGGGGTGTACGGCTCGACCACCGCGCGCAGCTCCTCCCCGCCGAGCGTGTGCTGCGCGACCCACTTCTCGTCGACCCAGCCGTTCGCGAACAGCTCGCGGGTCAGGCCGTTCATGAGGGCCAGGTTGGTGCCCACCCGCGGGGCCAGGTGCACGCCGCCGGTGCGTTCGGCCTCGGCCGCCACCGGCGTGCGGCGGGGGTCCACGCACACGATCACCGGCGGGTCGGCGGCCCGGGTGCGGTCCAGGATCCGCGCCCACAGCACCGTCTGCGTCTCGGCCATGTTGTGGCCGTACAGGAAGATCGCGTCGCAGTGCTCGATGTCGGTGTACGAGCCGGGCTGGCCGTCCGCGCCGAAGGACTCCTTGAACGACGCGGCGGCGGTCGCCGTGCACAGCCGCGTGTTGCCGTCCATGTGCGGCGTGCCGATGCCCGCCTTGCCGATGACGGCCAGCGTGTAGTACTCCTCCAGGAACAGCTGCCCGCTGGTGTAGAAGCCGTGCGACAGCGGGCCCTTCTCGTCCAGCAGGCGCCGGGAGACCTCGGTGATCCGGGCCATCGCCGTGTCCCAGTCGGTCTCGACGAGCTCGCCGTGCTCGCGCACGAGCGGACGGGTGAGCCGGTCGGGGGAGTGCGCCCAGGCGGTGCTGCCGTACAGGCCCTTGGGGCCGAGCCGGCCGTGGTTCACCACGTCGGTGGCCCGGCCGCGGACGCCGACCATGCGCCCGTCCTTGACGGCGATGTCGCAGCCGCAGCCGTTGCTGCAGAGCAGGCAGGCGCTCTGCACCCACCGGTCGACCTCGCTCTCGGTGATGCCGTCGGCGAGGTGCTGGTCGATCCGGGCCGGCCACACCGTGCCGCGCGGGTGCGGGGTCCGCGGTCCCCAGATGTCGGCGATGCGATCCATGGCGCCTCCGGTTCGTCCGGGAGAGATCCTAGGCCCGCGCGCCGTGCCGCGCCGGGCGAGAAAGACCCCGATACCCCGTCATGGGCCGTCCGAAAACTCCCGACCGGATGGATTGTGCCTGGTCAAAGCGGGTAGACGAGATCGCGACAGAGAGAGCCGATCCTGCTGGAGGAGGCTGGATATGACCGATCCACGCGCAGGCATGTACGCGTCAGGCGGCGCCCACGCGCAGGAGCCGTCCGCGGCCAGACAGGTGGCCGGGCAGAGCGCGGAGGCGGCGGGGCAGGCGGCGAGCGAGGTCGCCGGCACCGCGAAGGACCAGGCGCAGCGGGTCGCCGCCGAGGCCGCCTCGCAGGCCCGCTCGGTCGCCGCCGAGGTGCGCGACCGGGTCGGCGAGCAGGCCCGTACGCAGAATGACAAGCTGGTGACCACGATCCGTGAGACCGCCGACCACCTCGACGAGATGCGCGGCGAGCGGCAGGACACGCCTGCCGCTACCGTGGTGGCGCGGGTGGCCGACGGCGGCCGGCAGCTGGCCGACTACCTGGACCGTAACGGGCCCGAGGGCGTGCTGCGCGAGGTCAGCGACTTCGCCCGGCGGCGTCCCGGCGCGTTCCTCGCGACCGCCCTGGCGGCGGGGTTCGTGGTCGGGCGGCTGGGCAAGGGCGTGATGAAGGCCGACGACACCGCGGGCAAGCCCGCCGATGACACGTACACCTCGCAGGCCGGCGCGGCCGAGGACTACGGGACCACCGGATACACCACCCCGGCGGACGCGTACGACATCGGCGCCACCACCGCCACCACGGCGGTCTACGGCTCGACCTACGCCGCCACCGGCACCGGCACGCCGGTCGTCGCGGACCAGGGCTACCCGACCGACCTGCCCGGAGGCACCCGATGACGACCACCGCCAACCGCCCGGACCACCGCGAGCAGGCGGCCGAGACGTCCATCGGCGAGCTGATCGGCAACATCAGCAACGACCTGTCGCAGCTGTTCCGCCAGGAGGTGGAGCTGGCGAAGGCCGAGCTGAAGCAGGAGGCGACGAAGGCGGGCAAGGCCGCCGGGATGCTCGGCGGCGCCGCGTTCGCCGGCTACATGGTCATCGTGCTGCTCAGCTTCGCCCTCGTGGCCGCGCTGAGCAACGTCATGGACCCGGGCTGGGCCGCGCTCATCGTCGCCGCCCTGTGGGGCGCCGCCGGCGCGGTGCTGTTCCTCGACGGCCGCAAGAAGCTCAAGACCGTGGACCCCATGCCCCGCCGCACCGTCGACACGCTGAAGGAGGACGCGCAATGGCTGAAGAACCCGACCGGCTGAGGCAGGAGATCGAGGAGACGCGGGCCTCGCTGACGCGT
>NZ_JBFAQM010000048.1:0-42693 GCF_040677315.1 Actinoplanes sp. NPDC049316
GCCGGTGCTGGCGGGCCGGTGCTGGCGGGCCGGTGCTGGCGGGCCGGTGCTGGCGGGCCGGTGCTGGCGGGCCGGTGCTGGCGGGCCGGTGCTGGCGGGCCGGTGCTGGTGCTCAGTCAGGATGCTTCATGTACCACTCCGTGAACTGTCGCGCCTGGCCGTTGTGGTCCAGCCGGAGCACCCACATGTTGCTGTATGTCCGGGCCGGCTTCGCGTACCGGGTCGTCGCCTCGATGATCGCGAGGTCCTCCGTGACGATCAGCGGGTGCCATTCGAAGGTGGTGTCGCCCGGGGCGTCCTGGTGCTCCAGCCAGCCCGCGACGATCGCTTCGCGGCCGAGCCAGGGCTTCGCGTACGGCTCGGTGAAGTAGGCCGCGTCGTCGGTGAACAGGTTGGCGATGTCGTCGGGGTCGTTGGACTCCCAGGCGGTCCGGTAGTTCCCGATCCAGGCGGTGACCGCGTCGAGGCTGGTCATCGTCCACTCCCTTCCGCTTGTCCGTGCGTGTACGCCAGCCGCGAGAACTCCTTCTGCGCACCGCTCCACAGGAAGTCGCTGACCTGGGTGAAAGCGATGGCGATGAGGCGCTCGTGGGGGTCGTTGAACCAGGTGGTGCCGTAACCGCCGGACCAGCCGTACCGGCCCGGGGCGGAGACGTCGTCGGCCGTGACGGTCACGCCCATGCCGAAGCCCCAGCCGGAACCCGCGAGGAGCTGCCCGGCGGAGGCGACCTGGCCGGTGGTCAGCCGGTTGGTGGTCATGAGCTCGACCGATTGCTCGGAGAGCAGCCGGGTGCCGCCGTGGACGCCGCGGTTGAGCAGCATGCGGGCGAACGTGCAGAACTCGTCGACCGTCGACACCAGACCGGCGGAGCCCGACGGGAACACCGGCGGCGTGCTCCACACCTCCGGGCCGGTGTCGGTGGCCTCCACCAGCTGTCCCGTCGCGGGATCTCCCGCATAGGAGGCGGGCAGCTCGCGGGCCCGGTCGAGGGGAAGCCAGAAGCCGGTCTCGCGCATGCCCAGCGGGTCGAACAGCCGCTCGCGGAGGACGTCTCCCAGCGGCTTGCCCGCAGCCCGGGCGAGAAGGACGCCGAGCACGAGCGTGCCGACGTTGTACTGCCATTTCTCGCCCGGCTGGGTCAGGAGTGGGAGGGTGGCGAAGCGGCGGATCCACTCGTCGGGGTCGTGTGGGGTGCGTGGGTCCGGTGGGCCCAGCACGAGGCCGAGATCGCGGGCGGCCTCGACGACCGGCCACGGCGGGTCGAAGACCGGCTCGGTGATGAGGCCGTACCCCATCCGGAAGGTGAGCAGATCCTCCACCGTGACCGGCCGGCGCAGCGGGACCGTGTCGTCCAGCGGGCCGTCGACGCGGGCCAGCACCCGCTGACCGGCCAGCTCGGGCAGCAGCTTGTGGACCGGCTCCTCCAGGTCGACGACGTCGTCCTCGACGAGGGCCATCGTCGCGGCGGCCAGCACGGGCTTGGTCAGCGACGCGATCCGGAAGATCGTGTCGCGGCGCATCGGCACCGCGCCGCCGAAGCTCGTGGTGCCGATCGCATCGACGCGCACGTCGTCGTCGCGGGCCACGAGCGTGACGATCCCCGGGAACTCGCCGCGCTCCATGCGCGCCGTCATCGCTTCGTGCAACGTCATGCCGACCACCATGCCAGGCCTGTACGACAGAAATCAGCAACCCGGCGATCACCGGATCAGAAGCCGGCGAGGACGATCTTGCCGATGGTGGCACCCGCCTCGACCGCGGCGTGCGCCTCCCGCAGGTTCGCCGCGGTGATGCCGTCGATCCGGCGGGTCAGAGTCGTGTGCAAGACGCCCTTGTCGACCAGCTCGGCACGCGGTGCGCGCCGCGATCCAGCACCCAGCGCTGCGACTCGGGGCGGGACGCCGTACCGATGATCTCGAGGTTCGTGAGCCGGCGGGCGAGCTGAACCAGAATCGATCCGACGCCGCCGGCGGCGCCGAGCACCAGCAGCGTTCCCGTGCTCCCGGCGGTCAGGTGCAGCCGGTCGAACAGCGCCTCCCACGCGGTCAGCGCGGTCAGCGGCAGCGCGGCCGCCTGCGCGAAATCCAGCGTCGCGGGCTTCGGGCCGACGATGCGCTCATCGACCAGGTGGAGCTCCGAGACGATGGCCCGATGCCGACGACCTCCTGCGGGCGTACGCACGACGTCTACGACGCGCCGGCGCGCTCGGGAGCGTGAGCGCCGGCCCGGAAATGTCGGACCCCCAGGCTAGTTTCGTGCCGTGACGAACGAGTGGCGGCAGCTGCCCGCACCGGCCCGGCCCATCGCGGCGGCGACCTCGGCCGCCGTCGCGGCGGCGCGCGATCATGACGTGGCGGTCCTGACCGAGGCGGTCGCCGAGCTGGGCGTGCAGGATCAGACCCAGGCCGGACTGATCCTGGGCACGGCCGTGCGCCTGCTGCTCGAGACGGCCCATCCGGACGGCCTCGACGCCGACGACGTGCGGGCTGTGCTCGCCGGCAGCGTCCGGGCCGCCGCGGCATGGTGCCCGGGCGTCGACCCGCAGACCATGCTCTATCTGCTGGCCGGAGCGCTGGGTGTCTGGGAGGACGACGGCTCTCCCCCGCCGAAGCCCGACGAGCTGGCGTTGCATGCCGCGCTGCTCATCGAGCACCTGACCGGGACGCGACCGGTGACGGAGGTGATGACGGCGACGCTGGAGGAGATCCAACGAGCCCAGCTCAACGACTGACAGCGACCGATGACCGCGGCGACTCGACCGGGCCGGCCGGCGACGACCCGACCTGGCCGAGCGGCGGCGATCCGGCCCTGTTCTTCGAGCGGAACGCGTGCCGGTAGGCATACGGGCTCGTCCCCACCACCCGCTTGAACCGGTCCCGGAACGCCGTTGGCGACCCGAACCCGACCGTGGAACCGATCCGGTCCACGGCATCCGCCGTTGTCTCCAGCAGATGCTGGGCCCGCCGCACGCGCGCCAGGTGCAGCCACTGCAGCGGGGTCGTGCCGGTCTGTTCGCGGAAGCGGCGGTTGAGCGTACGGGTGCTCATGCCCGCGTGCGCCGCTATCCGGGCCGTCGTCAGCTCGTGGCCGCAGTTGGCGTCGAGCCAGCGCAGGAGCGGCTCCATCGTGGAGCCGCGCGGCGCGGGTGGCCGGGCGGCGACCATGAACTGGGCCTGGCCGCCTTCGCGTTCGAGCGGCATCACGGAGAGCCGTGCGGCGTCGGCGGCCACGGCTGAGCCGTGGTCGCGCCGGATCATGTGCAGGCACAGGTCCAGGCCCGCCGCCGCGCCGGCCGAGGTCAGGAACTGGCCGTTGTCGACGTACAGGACGCCGGGGTCGACCTCCACCGCGGGGAACCGCTCGGCCAGCTGGGCGGCGGCGACCCAGTGGGTGGTGGCGCGACGGCCGTCGAGCAGCCCGGTCGCCGCGAGGACGAACGCGCCCGCGCAGATGGACGCGATCCGGGTGCCGCGCGCCGCGGCGCTGCGGAGTGCGCTGACAACCTTTTCGGGTACGGGCACAGCAACGTCTGCCACCCCGGGAACGATGACCGTGTCCGCCTCCTCGAGCACGTCCAGCCCATACGGCGCCCGTACGACGAACGCCCCCGCGTCGACCTCCCCGCCGGGCGCGCACACCCGTACGTCATAGGCGCGGCTGCCGTCGGCAAGGCGGAGGCGGGCGAACACCTCGAGCGGCGTCGACAGGTCGAAGGCGATGACGCCGTCGAGGGCGAGTACGGCAACGATGTGCATGCCGCCGCAGCCTAGCCCCAGCCGTGGCGAAAATCCGTTGTCTTGTGGCATTCCCGCCACTGTCGGCGAGTTTCCGTGGTCCCTACCGTCGGCAACCGTGACGAAACTGCTCCTGTCCCTGCACGTCCTGGCGGCCATCGTGGCGATCGGCCCGGTGACCGTCGCGGCCAGCATGTTCCCGGCCGCCGTCCGCAGGTCCGCCGCGCCCGCCGTGCCGGCGCTCCTGCACCGGATCTGCCGGGTCTACGCCGGGCTCGGCCTGCTCGTACCCGTCTTCGGTCTCGCGACCGCGAGCAGCCTCGGCGTCCTCACCGACGCTTGGCTGATCATCTCGATGATCCTCACGGCCGTCGCCGGCATCGTCCTGGCCTTCGCGATCCTCCCCGGCCAGGCGGCCGCCCTCACCGCCCAGGCCGAGAACGCGGCAGCGCCGGACGACAAGGCCGCACCGCCGGACGACAAGGCCGCACCGCCGGACGACAAGGCAGCACCGCGTGGAAGGGCGGCAGCGCTCACCAAACCGCGCGACAAGGTGGGGATCAGCGGAAAGGCAACGGCCCGGCTCGGCATGGTCACGGGCGTGTTCAACCTGCTCTGGGCGATCGTCGTCGTGCTGATGATCGTCCGTCCCGGCTCGACGACAGGGGCGTGAGCGTGCCGTCGCGGCCGCTGCGCCTCGCCGCCCTGGTCGAGCTCGCCTCGCTCGTCGTCCTGCTCGTCAACCTCGCGACGGTGCACGTTCCCGAGGTCGCGTCGCTGGCCGGGCCGGTGCACGGGTGTGCGTACCTGGTCGTCGTCGGGGCGACGCTGCGGGACAGTGCCGACGGCCGGGCCCGGCTACTCGCGGTGGTGCCCGGCGCCGGGGGGCTTCTGGCGATTCGGCGGATTACCGGACGCTCGGCTTCCGAAGTCGGCACGCCCGGCTGAATCGATGACCGGGTACGGGTCGTTGAGCCCTGCGGTGACGGCATCCGGCCGCGCCGACAGTTGCCCGACAGGAGGCCCGCCATGGCCAAGGAACGACCGGTCGCCGCCGGCGGCAGGACGGCCGACCCGCGGGGCCGGGAGTCCGCCCCGCCGCGCCCCCACCCGGCGCGTACGTCGCCGGCGCCGGTGGCTCCCGTCCCGCGCCGGCCGGCGAGCGCAACCGACCCGCGCCCCATCGCCTCACCCTTCCTGACCGACCCGGCCCAGCCCGCGGAAGCCGCCGACCAGGCGCAGATGCCCGCGACCGAGCCGGCGGCGGACGAGCCAGCGGCGGCGACAGCGGCGGCGGCGACAGCGGCGGCGGCGACAGCGGCGGCGGCGACAGCGGCGGCGGCGACAGCGGCGGATGAAACGGCCGGAGACCAGCCGGAGGTCGCTCACCAGAGATCCGCCGCGGAAGCCGCCCAGGACGACGGCGACCAGCGCGACGCCCCGAGCCGCGGCGTGGCCAAGGTGCCGGCGCCGTGGCCCGGTCTGCAGTTGCAGCCGATGGTCCACGTCGCGGACATGCCCGCGGCGGTCGCCTTCTACGAGAAGTTCGGCGGGGACCTGGTCCACGGCGACCGGGACGGCGACTGGGTGCTCATGCAGGTCGGTACGGCCCAGATCGGGCTGGTCACCCGTCCGCCGGACCCGGCCCGTGGCGAGAGCACCGTCGAGCTGAACTTCTCCGCGACGATGCCGCTGGACCGCCTCGAGCGGCTGCTGCGCGACCGGGACGTACGGATCGTCCGGATGGCCGTCGACCGGGACCTGGGCACGCGCCTGCACGTCGAGACCCCGGACGGCATGCCGATCAAGATTCACCAGGTCGAGCCGGACCTGCTGATCTAGGCAGATCCGGCGCCGCCGCGCGCCGGTGTCACCTGCGCGGGCAGGCGCCGGCCCGGTGCGCCGCGGACGGCACTGCCAGCCGCAGGATGAGCAGCCCGATCACCGCGCCCGCGGTGTTGGCGATCAGGTCGTTGACGTCGACCGTACGCCGGCTGCCGATCGTCAGGCCGAGGACGAGCTGCACCAGCTCGATCGTCGCACTGGCGGCCGCCGCGCACAGGGCGAGCCGGCGGAGGCTGTCGGTGGCCGGCCACAGCAGCGGTACGAGGATGCCGAACGGGACGAACATGATGACGTTGAGAACGAAGCTGGGCGCGTCCACGTCGCCGGGGATCCAGTGGAACATCTCGGCTATCGGTTCGCCGGCCCAGTACGAGGCGGGGTGGGGGCGGATCGGGAAGATCGTGATGGCGACGACGCCCGCGGTGTACAGCAGCAGCATCCCGACCGTCACCCGTCGCCCCATGATTGGTCAACGGTAGGCGACCCGGGAAGAGCACGGCCCGGGTCCACGCCGGATGGTCAGGCGCCGCGGGGGGCGTACATGATCAGCGCGACGCCGGCGAGGCAGCAGGCCGCACCGATGAGATCCCAGCGGTCCGGGCGGAAACCGTCGACGAGCATCCCCCATCCGAGGGATCCGGCGACGAAGACGCCGCCGTAGGCGGCCAGGATGCGGCCGAAGTTGGGGTCGGGCTGCAGGGTCGCGACGAAGCCGTATGCGCCGAGCGCCGCGACACCGAGCCCGGCGAACAGCAGGCCCCGGTGCTCCCGCACGCCTTGCCAGACGAGCCAGGCGCCGCCGATCTCGGCGAGAGCGGCGAGCAGGAACAGGGCGACGGAGCGCAGCACGGACATGGGCTGCATTCTGCCTCCGGCACCGAGCCACGCCGGACCGGGCCGCGCCGCGGGGACGCGACGGCCCCCTGCGGACCTCGCCGGGCCGGCAAACCCGGCGGGGTCCCCCAGGACCGTCGTCAGCTGGGGCGCAGGCCCACCGAGGTGCGCGGGGAGGGCGGTTCGGCGCAGCCGAGGAGGCCGACGAGGCCGGAGATCCACAGCTGCCGGTACACGGTCGGGCTCGGGTGGCTCACCGCGAGTTTCACGCCGGAGGCGGCGGCGGCGTGGAAGCAGGCGACGAGGATGCCGATGCCGATACTGTCGATCAACATCACCCGTTGGAGGTCGAGGTCTATCTTGCCCGGCGTCTGCGCGGTCAGGACGTCGTTGACGGCGTCACGCAGGACGTGGGCGTTGTCGAGGTCGATCTCCCCGCTGGGGGCGATCTCGACGGTGCCATCGGCCAACTGGCGAGTGGTGATCGGCAGATACACGGCTGCCCTCTTCCTGGCGTCGTGCGGGCGACGCCGAACGTTCCGCGAGGTCTTCGCGCTACCAGCCGCACGGCCCGGCACCTCACCCCGGTGCCGGCTGGACCTCCGCGTCCCAACAACTATCCGCTGGTCTGCAAGTTACGCCAGGTAGGCGCGGAACGCCAGGGTAGTTCATCTGGCCGGAATGTGCTGGATCGGTCACCCCGCGGCAAGGAGATTGACGATCCACTGTTCCTGGCCGAATACTCACCGTATGCGTGGGAGTGCCTTGCGAAATGGTTGACGTTCACCTCCGGACGGTGACGCCCCCCTTGGCAGACCGCGCCACGGCGGGTTTCCGCAGTTCCGACATCGAGGACATGCGGTCGCTGCTGACCCGCTTCTACTATCCACTCGCGATCGGCACCCCCGACGGGGCCGAGGGCTTCCAGTTCCGCGCGGATGTGATCCAACTCGGACCATTGACCGTGGGACACATCGGTTTCGGGGCCGCCGTCTCGATCGCCTCGACCGACCTCGACGCGTACCACGTCACCATTCCCACCTGCGGCCGCGTGCACGTACGGCACGCCGGCCAGGAGCTCACGGCGGACCCCGGCACGGCCATCGTGTATGGACCCGGCAAGCCGGTCTACACCCTGCACGACGCGGATTCGGCCGAACTGGACGTCAAGATCGAACGGCCGGCGCTCGAGGCGGAGCTCGCCGATCTGCTCGGCCATCCCGTCGACGGCCCGCTGGAGATGCCGACCTCGGTGTCGCTCGCCGACGGCGCGGTACGCAGCTGGAGTGAGATCGTCCGGATGCTGCACGCGGAGATCGCCCGTCCGGGGAGCCTGATCCGGCAGCCGCTGGTCGCCGAGCACCTGCGCCACACCATCGTCTCGGGCCTGCTGCTGAGCCTGCCGCACCGCTACAGCGAGGAGCTCGCCGCGCCCGCGCCCGCGGTGCCGCCCCGGCCCATCCGGCGCACGATGGACGCCATCCGGGACGAGCCGGAGCGACCGTTCACGGTGGCGGATCTCGCGCGGATCGCGGGGGTGAGCGTCCGCTCGCTGCAGGAGGGGTTCCGGCGGCACGTGGGCTGCGCGCCGATGACGTATCTGCAGCAGATTCGCCTCAGCCGCGCGCACGAGACGCTGCGCCAGGAGGATCCGGGCCGGACGACGGTGGCGGCGGTCGCCCACCGCTGGGGGTTCGCGCACCTCGGCCGCTTCGCGTCGGCGTACCGGACACGCTTCGGCGAATCCCCCTCCGACACGCTGCGCTCACGCGCCTGAAGAAGCGCTGAAGCCGGACGTTATTCGCCGGGATCGCAGCGCCGGGGTCGCGGAAGCTCGTCGACCCGGGTGGTGGCGTCGCGCACGCCGCCGAACAGGCTGCCGCGCATCGGCGTCCAGTCCCGCCACGGGCCGAGATGCGGGGCGACCGCGAGCGCCACCCCGTCGCCCGCACCCTGCAGGGCGCGCAGGTACGCCAGCACCCGCGCGGCCGCCGTGCCGCCCTCCCGGGCGAGGGCCGCCAAGGCCTCGCTCTCGTCACCGAGGTCCGCTCCGCGTGCCCGCAAGGACGCCGCGAGCGCCTCGAGCAGCCGTACCACCTCACCGGCGTCCCGCTCGGCGTCGGGCAGGCTGCTCACCTCGCCTCGCCCCGCTCGGCCGGGCCGGAGTGGGGCCACGCTGTCCAGCGATCGCTCATATCATGTTCCCCTCGCCACGGGCGTGCGTCTTCCCCGCCGGAACGCTCATACACGTGGCACGGCAGAAATGTATTCGGCTCGCTACGCACCGTCCATCCGTTGCGCGCGGCGGCTGTCCGAATCGCGCTCGCTTGGTGCCCCAACGAATCGATCGTCCCATTCGGCGTGGGTGCGTGAGTAACCGCCCCGGCGGGTATGCCCGGGCGGAAGGACGCAAGCGTGCAGCTTGGAGGAGCGATGACTGATCAGAATCAGCCTCCGCTGGAAGAGACCCCGGAGGTGGCCGACGCCGTCGAGGACGATGTCGCGGTGGACGCCTTCATCACCGGCGGCGGTCCCGACTCCGACAACCCCGAATTCCTGCAGCCCGGCGAGGAGCCCGTGGTGCGCACCGGGGCCGACCAGGAGTGGGAGCCGGTGGACCTGGCGGTCGCGGAGGGACGCGACCCCACGCCGGAGAACATCGAGCGGGCCCGCAAGGAACTGGAGCGGGACGGTGCGGCGGCGATCGAGCGTACGGTTCCCTGACTCACTCCACCGTCACGGTGACGCTGTGCCAGCCGGTCGCCCCCGACGGGTACGGCGTCGCCCGCTGTTCGGTCTGGGTCTCGCCCGTGCCGTCGGTCGCCCGTACTGACAGCATGTGCAAACCGGGCGTGGCGTCCCACCGGTAGCGCCACTGGACCCAGGTGTCCGAGGATGGTACGGGCAGCAGCTCCGCCTTGCGCCACTCGCGGTCGTCGACGCGTACCTCGACCGTGCGGATACCGCGGCCCTGGGCCCACGCCACCCCGGCCACCGTCACGGGTCCGGCGGCCGGCCGGGCGAACGGCTGCGGACGCTCGATCCGGGAGGCGGTCTTGACCGGCCCGTTCGCCGCCCAGCCGCGGCGCACCCAGTACGCGTCGAACTCGGCGAACGTGGTGAGCTCCAGCTCGGTGACCCACTTGCAGGCGCCGGCGTAGCCGTACAGGCCGGGAGTCAGCATCCGCACCGGGAAGCCGTGCTCCAGTTCGAGCGGCTCGCCGTTCATGCCGACGCAGAGCATCGTGTCGCGGCCGTCCAGGGCCGTGCCGAGCGGCGTACCGATGGTCATGCCTTCCGCGGAGCGCGCCACGATCTGGTCCGCCGCCGCGTCGACGCCGGCCTCGGCCAGCAGCGGCGCCAGCGGCACCCCCAGCCATCGGGCCGTCCCGATGTACGGACCCCCGACCTCGTTGGAGACGCAGTTCAGGGTGATGTCCCGCTCGATGAGCGGCCGCCCGAGCAGGTCCGCGAAGGACAGTGACATCTCGTTGCGGACCATCCCGTGGATCTTGAGCCGCCACGCGCCGGCGTCGATGCGGGGCACGGTGAGCGCGGTGTCGACGCGGTAGAGCTTGTCGGAGTAGAAGCCGGGCGCGATACCGCCGGGCAGGGGTTTCGCGGGATCCGCCGCCGTGGGCAGGGTGATCGCCTCGCGTGATTCGGCCACCGCTCCACCCTTGATCCGCTTGACGGTCTCGGCGGCGGTCCCGGCGACGACGGACCCGCCGGCGACGAGCAGCGCGGTCCGCAGGAACCGGCGGCGTCCCGGCGCGGCGGGCACAGCGGGCGCCCAGAACATGAGAACAGCGCCGGCGATCGCCGCGCCGAGCAGGGACGGAACGGCGTCGTACGCGACGGCGGCCGGCCGGGACAGGGCGGCCGCGGCGCCCGCGATGCCGAAGACGGCCGCGCCGGCGACGGCCACCCGGCGGTGGGCGCTCAGGATTCCGACGACCGCGGTGAACAGCAACAGGACGAGCACGATCGAGCCGAGCAGCACCGGCTTGTCGTACGTGCCGAGGGTCCGTACGGCGAACTCCTTGACCGGCGTGGGCGTCGCGTCGATGACCGCCCCACCGACCGCGACCAGGGGCCCGGCCGCCGGCCGGGTGGCCGCCGCGAGCAGTTCCGCGGCAGCCACCCCGAGGGCGGCGGAGAGCATGCCGGCCAGTGCCGGCCGCGTACGCCGGGACACCGGTCAGCTCTTCGGCATCAGGACGGAGTCGATGATGTAGACCGTCGCGTTCGCGGTCTGCACGTTGCCGCAGACGACCGACGCGTCGCCGACCTTGAAGTCGGTGCCGCTGCCGGTGACCTCGACCTCGTCACCCTCGAGCGTCTTGTGCGTGCCGGCCAGGTCGGCGGGCGTGAGCTTCTCCGGCACGACGTGGTACGTGAGGATGCTGGTCAGCGTCTTCTTGTCGGCGAGCACCTTGTTGAGGTCCTTCGACGGGATCTTGTCGAAGGCGGAGTTCGCCGGCGCGAAGACGGTGATCGCCGGGGCCGAGTTGAGCGAGTCGACCAGCCCGGCCTTCTTGACGGCGCTGACCAGCGTGGACAGCACGGGGTTGCCGGAGGCGGCGGTGGCGACCGGCACCTGCGCCATCGCCTCGAAGCTGCCGGGGTTCGAGGCGTCCTTCGGCACGGCCGCACAGCCGGAGCCGAAGTTCGTCATGGTGTCCATGGCCGGCGCGGACGACATCATCGGCGCGGCCGACGAGGTCATGGGCGCCGGCGCCGCGGCCGAGCCGGCGTCGTCCGAGGTGGAGTCGTCGCCGCAGGCCGCCAGGGAGACGGAGAACAAGGCGGCTGCGGCGACTGCGGTGAACTTCGTGGCGCGCATTTCGTACCCCTCAGTAGTTGTTTTTACCTTCGCTACTGATTCGGACCCGTATGCCCGCCGGATTGCTCTCAGGTCAGCGGAACTTCGGCGACCACTGTGGTCGGTTGCGCAGATCCGCCCGCCGGCTCGAGCGACACCGCGAAGACGTCGTTGCCCGGAACGCCGTCGACCACCCGCACCGCGGACTGCTCCCCCGGGTCCAGCACACCCGGCGAGACCGGGTTGCCGGTGCCGCGGATCGTCCACATCTGGAACGCCCGGCCGGCGCCCGGGGCCCGGTCCGCGCGGATGGACACCACGCTCGCGCCCTGTGCCGCCGACGACGCCACGGTGACCCGGCCGCCGCCGTCCATCGGCTCGGTGCGCACGACCAGGTCGGCGGCGGAGAGGATGGCCTGGGTGCGTTGCTGCCGCAGTTCGGCGGCCGAGGCGATCGCGCTCTGGTCGCGTACCCGTTGATCCTGGATCGCGTAGACGGTCGCGCCGGTCCCCGCGGCCAGGACCACCGCCGCGGCCGCGGCCACCGAATACCGGCGCCAGCGGCCCCGCCCGGAACGACCACTTCCCGGGACCGCGTCCGGCGGCGGAAGCTGCCGGGTCCGGCCGATCGCGGCCATGACCTCGCCGCGCAGCCGCGGCGGCGGCACCGACCAGGTCCCGTCGGCCAGCCGGGCCGCGGTCTCCCGCAGCTCGTCCACCTCGGTACGGCACGCCGCGCACTCGGCGATGTGCCGTTCGAAGGCGGCCCGTTCCAGGTCGTCGACCGCGTCCAGGGCATAGGCGCCCACCAGCGCGTGCACGTCCGTCGGGTTCATGCGGTCACCTCCACGCCCAGGCAGTCGCGCAGGCGGATCAGGCCGTCGCGCATCCGGGTCTTGACCGTGGGCAGCGGCGTCTCGAGCAGATCGGCCACCTCGCGGTACGAGTGGCCCTGGTAGTAAGCGAGCGTCACGGCCTGCCGCTGCAGCTCGGTGAGGTCGTCCATGCACCGGCGCACCTGCTGGCGCTCCAGCCGGCCGGACACCTCGTCGACCACCTCGTCGTACGGGGTGTCGACCGAGGCGGCGCCGACTCTGAGGGTGCGGTCGGCGGCGGCCTGCTCGGCGCGTACCCGGTCGACGGCCCGCCGGTGCGCGATGGTGAACACCCACGCCGTGGCCGAGCCACGGGACGGGTCGAAGCGCGCGGCGGTGCGCCACACCTCGACGAGCACCTCCTGCGTCACCTCCTCGGCCTGGGCCGGGTCGCGCAGCACCCGCCGGATCAGCCCGTAGACGCGCGGCGCGACCAGGTCGTACAGCCGCCCGAAGGCCGCCTCGTCGCCCCGGGCGATCCCGCGCAGCAGGTCGCCGACGTCCGTGGGCGGCGCCGGCACGGCGGACAGATGGTCCGGCCGCCGGTCCCGGGCTGCGCCGTACTCCGCCATGGTGTCCCTCTCTTCGTCCACAGGCATTCAACGGGGATTCGGTGCGGGACGCTATGCGGATGGGCCGCCGTACAACCGATCCGGGCGAATGTCCGTCTAGGGGGTAGCGGCGACGGGAGCGGGGATGGCTGACGGAACGGATTCCGAGTACGTGGCGTACGTGCACGGCCGGGCGGCGGCGCTGCGGCGTACCGCGTACCTGCTGTGCGGCGACGAGCACCAGGCCGACGACCTGGTGCAGGAGGCGATCACGAAGCTCTACGCGCGCTGGTCGCGGATCAGCCGGGTGGAGAACCTCGACGGGTACGTGCACGCCATCCTCGTCCGGACGTTCCTCGACGAGAAGCGCCGGGGCTGGTGGAAGGTCCGGCTCGGCGCCCCACCGGAACGCCCCGTGCCGCCAGCAGGCCAACCGGACGTGGAGGAGCGCGCCGTGCTGCGCGCCGCGCTGTCGAAGGTGCCGCCCCGGCAGCAGGCCGTGCTGGTCCTGCGCTTCCTCTGCGACCAGTCCGTCGCCGACGTCGCCCGCGCGCTGAACTGCAGCGAGGGCACCGTGAAGAGCCAGACGGCGCACGGCCTCGCGGCGCTGCGCCGCATCCTCGGCAACCGCATCGAGATCGGGAGCAACCAATGAGCGACAACCTCGACGACGAGCGGTACGCCGCGGCGCTGCTGCGGCCCCTCGCGGGCGAACCGGCCGGGCCGCCCCGCATCGATGTGGCCCGGGCCATGGCCGAGGGCCGCCGGCGCCGCCTGACGCGCTGGTGGGCGAGCGGCACGGCGATCGTCGCGCTGACCGCCACCACCGCGGCGGGCGGCACCCTGGCCCTGTCCGCCGTGGGCCGACCCGGAACGGCGCCCCGGCCGGTGGCCACCCCGGTGCCGTCGATCACCGCCGCGGCCCCGCTCGAGCGGCCGAAGGACTGCACGGTCACCCGGCTGCCCACCGACGGCGTGGCGAAGGCCCTGGTCACCGGCGGCGACCCGAGTGGGCGCTGGGTGGTCGGGCGGACGTACCCGGCCGGGAAGGACGACGGCTCGCGCCCCCTGGTGATCTGGAAGGACGGCAAGATCGCCGACACCGTCCGGATCGGCGGATCGGACCAGAGCTTCGAGGACATCAACACGCGCGGCGCCGCGGTGGGCTACACCTTCGACCCCGGCGTCGTTCCGTACGCCTACAGCAACGGCAAGGTCACCCGGATGCCCGGCGGGGAGGCCACCGTGTCCGCGATCAACGACGCCGGCGTGGCGGTCGGCAGCCTCGGCCCCATCTACGAGGGAATGCCCGCCCGTTGGTCTTCGGTGACCGCCCAGCCGCAGAAGCTGCCCGTACCGCCCGGCACGGAGTTCGGCACGGCGGCCGACATCGACGAGGCCGGCAACATCCTCGGCACGGTGCAGCCCGAAGGCAAGGAGGGCAGCGGCTATCTGTGGCTGGCCGACGGCACCCACCGCGCGATGCCGCTGCCGAAGGTCGACGGGACCAAGGCGACCATGTTCTGGCCGGAGTCGATCCGCAACGGCTGGGTGGTGGGACGCAGCGTCATCGACACCAAGGACGAGCGCCGGTTCGCGTTCTTCCGCTACCGCATCGACACCGGGCGGTACGAGCGCCTGCCGGCCGCGTCGGGCATGCCGGACCGGGTGGCCGCCAACGGCTGGATCATCGGTACGGCCCGGCGCCCCGTCATCACCAGCGAGGGCAACGTGACGACGGAGCTGCCCGGTTACCGGAAGGCGACGGGCCGGCAGGATTACCTGATCGAGAGCTTCAGCGACGACGGCCGGACCGCCGCCGGCTACTCCAGCGGCGAGAACCTGTCCAACCACCCGCTGCTGTGGAAGTGCCGTTAGCCGAGCTTGACGGTGACCCCGGTGGCGGCGGACTCGGCGGCCGCGGCGAGGATCCTGACGACCTCCGCGCCGAAGCGGACGTCGAGCGCCGACGCCGGGCCGCCGTTCGCCGCGCCGATCAGCGCGTCGATCGCCCGGCCGAACGCCTCCACCGGCAGCCATTCGACCGGCGGCACCCCGGCGACGCCGGACTCGCCGTACAGGACGGCGTCCTCGCGTTCGAGCTTCGCCGGGGCGTCGACGCTCAAGGTGAGCGTGCTGACCGCGCCCTCGGCGTGCCGCAGCAGCAGGTGGGTCATGTCCCGGGCGCCGGTCAGCGCGGTCACCTCGGCGACCGGGCCGAGCACGGGCAGCACGAGCGCGACCGCGTGCGGGCCGACGTCCCACAGCCCGCCGCTCTCCTTGCGCCAGGCCGACTCGCCGAACGGGTTCCCGGGCTGGAAGATCGAACCGAGGTGGTCGATGCGGGCCTCGAGCCAGCCGCCGGTCGCCCGGGCCTGCTCGATGAAGTCCTGCACCACCGGCATGAAGCGCCGGGTGAAGAACACCACACTCGCGACGTCGTGCTCGGCCGCGGCGGCCACGACCTCGCCGGCGGCGGCCGCGGTGAACGCGACGGGCTTGTCCAGCAGCAGGTGCTTGCCCGCGCGCGCCGCCCGCAGCGCGATGTCCGACTGCACGTCCGGCGGCAGGGCCACCGCGATCGCGTCCACGTCGGCGATCAGCGCGTCGATGTCCGCGTACGGCTTCGCGCCGTGCTCCTCGGCCAGCGCCGCCGCCTTGCCGGCGTCGCGTCCCCAGACGCCGACGAACTCCACGTCCGCGTGCGCCGCGAGCGCCGGAGCGTGCGCCTGGTGGGCCCAGGGCCCCGTGCCGAAGAGTCCGAACCGCATCGCCGTGCCGCCTTCCGCCGCTGATCACCCGGGCGAAAGCTAACACGCCCGCCCCGGTCAGTACGCTGTGCCGGTGATGAACGGCCCCCTCTCGATCGCCGTGATCGCGGTGGCGCTGGTGCTGGCGGTCTGGTATCTGATCCGCACGGCCCTCGACCGCGCTCCGACGAACGCCGACCTGTGGTCCATGCTCGGCCTCGGCGCGCTGGTGGCGGTCCTGGTCGTGGTCGCCGTCGTCGGCCTGTTCATCGGCGACCGGCCCGCCGAATGGACCACCTTCGTCGGCTATCTCATCACCACGGTCGCCTTCGCGCCGGTCGCGGTCTACCTGGCCCGCCTCGAACCGACCCGCTGGGGCACCCTGATCCTCGGCGTCGCCGCGCTGGTGCTGCCGGTCCTCGTGCTGCGCCTGCAGCAGATCGCGGAGGTGACCGGTGGCTGAGCAACCGACCCCGACGCCGGCCCGCCCCCGCGACGCGGCCATCGGCAGCGGCCTCGGCCGGGTCCTGCTCCTCGTGTACGGCATCTTCGCCCTGTCGGCGAGCGCCCGCGCCCTGGTCCAGATCTCCACCCACTTCTCCGAGGCGCCGCTGGCGTACCTGCTGTCGGCGTTCGCCGGCCTGGTCTACATCGCGGCGACGGCCGGCCTGGCCGTCGGCGGGGTCAGGGGCCGGCTGCTCGCGCTGACCAGTTGCACGATCGAGCTGATCGGCGTGCTGGTGGTGGGCACGCTCAGCATCGCGGACGCGGTCGCCTTCCCGGACGACACGGTCTGGTCCCGTTACGGCAGCGGGTACGGCTACGTCCCGCTGGTGCTGCCGTTCGTCGGTCTCTGGTGGCTCTGGCGCAACCGCCCGCGTCCCTGACGGCACACCGCCGGCCCGGCCGCAGCCGGACCGGCGGGTGAGCCGGGTGGGGGACGGTCAGCCGGCCTGGCACGTCGGGGTGGCGGTGGGACCCGTGCCGGTCCCCTGGAAGCCGAACTCGGTGGTGCCGCCGGCCGGGATCTGCCCGTTGTAGCTCACGTTGCGGAAGCTCACTGCGCCGCTCGTGCCGCTGTTCGTCGCGCTCCACGTGCTCGTCACCGCGCCACCGGACGGGATGGTCAGGCCCACCGTCCAGCCGTTGACCGCGGCGGAGCCGGCGGTGACCCGTACGGTCGCGACGTACCCGCCGGTCCAGGAGTTGAGCGACACCGACGCGGAGCAGGCGCCGGTACCGGGGTTCGGCGGCGGCGTGCTCGGCGAGCCGGGCGGCGGGTTGGTGGTGCCGCCGGCGTTGAGCGCGTTCAGCACCGAGGTGTACGCGGCCTTCTTGTTCCCGGAGTTGTCGAACAGCAGCGGGTTCTCGCCGGTACGCCACGAGTCGCTGTCACGGATGCCCCAGACCGTGATGCCGGTGCAGCGCGACACCGCGAGGCAGGCCTTGGTGACCGAGGCGTACACGTTCGCCTGGTTGGAGCCCTGGGCGACGTCGAGCTCGGTGATCTGGACGTCGACCCCCGCGTCGGCGAAGCGCTGCAGGTTGGCCTGGTAGTCGCCGGGGATGCCGGTGCCCAGGTGCGACTGGAAGCCCACGCAGTCGATCGGCACGCCGCGGGACTTGAAGTCCTTGACCATGTTGAGCACGCCGGTCGACTTCGCGTTGACACCGTCGGTGTTGTAGTCGTTGTAGCAGAGCTTCGCGTTCGGGTCGGCGGCCCGGGCGGCCCGGAACGCGGCCTCGATCCAGTCGTTGCCGGTGCGCTGCAGGTTCGAGTCGCGCCGGGCGCCGCTGCCACCGTCGGCGAACGCCTCGTTCACCACGTCCCAGGCGTAGATCTTGCCGCGGTAGTGGGTGGCGACCTGCGTCACGTGGTTGATCGCGGCGTTGCGCAGGGCGGTGCCGGACAGCCCCTGCGCCCAGGACGGCTGTTGCTGGTGCCAGAGCAGGGCGTGGCCCCGTACCTTGGCGCCCATCGAGATGCCCTGGTTGAGGATGCGGTCGCCGCCGCTGTAGTTGAACGAGCCCTGGGACGGCTCGGTGGCGTCCCACTTCATCTCGTTCTCCGGGGTCACCGAGTTGAACTCGGTGGTCAGGATGCGGGTGTAGGTGGAGTCGCTCAGCCTGCCGGCGGCGATCGCGGCGCCGAAGTAGCGGCCGGTCTGCGCGGCCGAGGCGCCGAGGGTGGTGGCCGCCTCGGCGGTGCCGACCACGGCTACCCCGGCGGCCAGGACGGTGGCCGCGGCGGTGGCCGAGAGCAGCAGGACGCGATGTCGTCTGGGGATGGGCATGGGGGGAACCTTCCGGGCGTGGGAGCGCTTCCATAGGTGCACGCCAATATTGCGCCCCGGTTTCCCGAACCCTCAAGATCCGACCTTCTGGGCCGCCCGCGCATAACGGTTGTTCAGCGCGGCGGTCGCACCCGGAACGAGCTCTCCGCGCGGAACTCGTCGCTGCCGTCGAACTGGTCGATCCACAGTTGCTCGCCGACGTGGCGCAGGAAGAAGCCGCGATAGTTGAACGACTCCAGCGACACGGAATCGTCCACGAAGCCGTCCTGCTCGCAGAACGTCGCATCCCGACGGAACAGAACGGTCCCCTCGTCCGGGCTGAGCCGCAGCCGGAAGGAGGAGTGCCGCAGGTAGCGCCCGTCCGGCCGGCGGAACGAGTAACAGGACGGATCCGCGAGCCCGGCGACGGCGGTCAGGTTGGCGCGCTCCCGCTCGGCGGCGTCGCTGGCCGGCCCGATCGCGGCGAGCACGCCCCGGTCACCGGAGACGGTCACGAACCGACCCGCGGAGGTCGCCGACTCCAGCGACACCGGCCCCGTACGCATCGCCCCGGCCGGCGGATCCGGCTGCGGCGGACCGGGCCGGGGCAGCGCCGGCACGGCCGCGATGCCGGGCCCGGTGGGCGGCGCAAGCGAGGTCGTCGTCGCCGTGACGCCGACGATCAGCGCACCGGAGGCGACCGTCGCCGCCAGCGGGTGAGCGACCGCGGCCTGCACGACGCGCCCCAGCCAGGACGCCGCGACCACCCCGCCGGCGGAACCCTTGGCGAACACCGCGGCGGCCAGCGCGACGGGTACGGGCAGCAGCGCGATCCCCGCCACCAGCCGGTCCACGGGCAGCAGGCCACCCGCGGCGGCGCCGCACACGCGACAGGACTGCACGTGTCGCACCAGCCGCTTCCGCCAGTACGCGCCGGGGCTCCCGTCCCACCCCGCGGCGACCTCGCCGAGCTCGTCACAGCCGGGCATCGCCTCCAGGGCGGCGACGACCCGCCGGCTCGCCTCCAGCTGCTCGCGCATCCGCTGGATCCGTACGCCGGCGTGGGCGACGCTCGTCCCCAGGGCCGTGGCGACGTCGCGGCGGGCGAGCTCACCGACGGTCTCGAGCCACCACAGCGAGAACACCGCCCGCTCGTCGGCGCCCATCCACCGGGTCGCGTGCCCCACCTGCCGGCGCTGCTCCGCGAGCTCGGCCCGCAGCAACGCCGGCCCCTCCACCTCGGCGCCGGCATCCGGCCGCCCGGTGATCACGTCGAGCGGCGCGGCCCGGCCCGCGGTGACCTTCGCGCGCGCCAGGTGGCTGCCGATCTGCCGTACGGCGATCGCCGCCAGCCACGGCCGGAAGCTGCCCGGCGACCGCAGGTCCGGAAGCTGCCGCAGCGCCCGGACCATGACGTCCTGCACGACGTCGTCCACGCCGGGATCGTCGTGCAGGGCCTGGCGTACGAGCGTGTACACCATCGGCAGACAGCGGCGGGCCAGCTCGTTCCACGCGGCCCGATCACCGGTACGCGCAGCGACGACGACAGCTTCCTCGGAGGCGTGCATCTGCTGGACCACGGCAGTGTCCTGACTCGGGTGCGGTACGGACGGGATAGTGAACGGTCACATAGACGAAACCGTATGCTAATCCCTCCGCGCCCGCCCGAGCCGTTCCTCAGGTGATGAGGTGGGGGAGGAAGTTGCAGCGGTCCTTCGTGACCAGGCCGTCCGTCCCCAGCCCCTCGCGGATGCCCATGCCCGCCGGCTCGCCGTCGATCAGCCAGGAGCCGATCACCGGGTGCACCGTGCCCTCGAGGCCGTCGTACGAGGGCAGCTCCAGCAGCTCCTGCACCACGAACCGGCCGTCCGCGCCGTACTCGGAGGGGTGCTCGGTGATGGTGACGCCGTCCTTGACGAGCGTGACCGATCCGCCCTCGCGGCCCCAGACGGGTTTCTTGGCGTAGCTGGTCAGCTTGGCCGCCGACGAGGACTCCGCGAAGTACGCCGGCAGCAGGTACTTGCCGCGCTGGGGGTCGTCGCCGAAGAGCTTCCAGAGCACCGGCAGCAGCGCCTTGTTGCCCAGCAGCGCCGCCTTGTACGGGGGCTCGATCCAGACCGTGCCGCGCTTCGCGGGGTCGGCCATGTTGCGGAAGAAGGCCTTGCCGCCCTCCTCGTTCCAGAACCACTCCCACGGGTACAGCATGAAGATCACGTCGATCGGCTCGGCCTTGTGCTCCTGGCCGGGCGCGGGGACGAAGAGCACGCGGTCGCCCGCCACGTCCCAGCCGATCTGGCTCATCGCGATGAGCTCGACCGGGTAGCCGGCCTCCTCGGCGGTGGCCATCAGGTAGGCGACGTTCATCCGGTCCTCGCCGGTCGTCTCGCTCGTCTCGTACGCGAAGAAGATCTTGGGTTTCTCCGGCAGCCAGGGCCGGGCCTCGCGGAGCTTGCCGATGTTGCGCCGCCAGGCGCCCGGGTTGGCGGGCTCGCCGTCCGCGGCCTCCCAGCCGACGAGGCGGTCGTGGATGGAGTTCCACTGCCGCCACGGGTGCTGGGTCAGGTTGGTCTGGTCCACCCAGTGCCACTGGATGACCGCGGACTCGACCAGCGACGTCGGGGTCTGCGCGTTGAACTCGAGCAGCCGCGGGACGCTGCCCGCGCCGTTGTACCAGAGGTCGAAGCGGCCGTAGACGCTCGGCGAGTAGTCGGGCGTCTGCAGCGGGACCATGCCGTCGGGGTCCTTGTCCCGGTGGGTCCAGGTCTCCGCGTCGCCGTCGAACCAGGTCCGGATGATCTGCTCGTGCGCGTACTCCGGGATGCCGATCTTCGTCAGGAAGCAGCTCTCCGGGGTGCACACCGAGCTGAAGTAGCCCTGGCGGCGGCCCTCGATCGTGCGCCGCGGGCACTGCTGGACCATCCAGTCGCCGGCGTCCATGCACATCTGGTGCAGCACCGAGGTGGCCGTCTCCAGCTCCTCGATCTCCGCCTCGGTGAACTCGTAGTACGGCCCCTCCTGCCAGTACGAGATCATCGTCCCGTCGGGCAGCTCGGTGTCGTTGTAGGTCAGCCCGAGGCTGTAGTTGGTGAGCCGCCAGCCGTCACGGACCGGCCCGTACGGGACCCGGCGCACGGCTCAGCCACCCGACCGGCTGGACTTGCCGGAGGAGCCGCTGCCGCCCTTGCCGACGACGCTGGTCTTGACCGTCCCGTTGCCGATCCGGCCGCTGGACGGCAGCCCGAACTTCGACCGCGACGACTTGTCGTTGTACGCGAACTTCTGGCCGCCGGCAGGGAGCCGCGAGCCGACCGGATAGCCGGAGCGGTAGCCGGACGAGTGCCAGATGAAGAACCCGCCACCGCCGCCGCCGCCGTTGTAGTCGTCGTCGCAGTAGTCCTCGTCGACGATGACGCCGTTCTCGTCGGCGCAGTAGAAGCCCTCGTCCTGATATTCGTTGCCGTTGTCGCACGCCGCGGCCCCACCCGCGGCCAGCAGCAGGAACGTGCTGGTCAGTGCCACATTACGAGAGCTCATCCGTCGGTTCACTGAAAGCTTCTCCGCCCTTTCGCCCATCGGGGTCGCTCCTTACCTGTGTAGCGACCCCGATCAAGGCGAACGCTACCCGCGGGGACCTCCGGCCACGTAGATCACCTGGCCGGACACGAACCCCGCTCCCTCACTGACCAGGAAGGATACGGTGTTGGCGACGTCTTCGGGACGGCCCGCCCGGCCGACGGGAATCTGACTGATCGCCGCCTTCTGGAAGTCCGCGAAGTCGACGCCGACGCGCGCGGCCGTCGCGGCGGTCATGTCGGTCACGATGAAGCCGGGCGCGACCGCGTTGGCCGTGATGCCGAAGCGGCCCAGCTCGATGGCGAGCGTCTTGGTGAAGCCCTGCAGCCCGGCCTTGGCGGCGGCGTAGTTGGCCTGGCCCCGGTTGCCCAGCGCGGACGTGCTGGAGAGGCTGACGATGCGACCCCAGCCGGCGTCCACCATGTGCTTCTGCACGGCCCGGCTGAACAGGAACGCGCCGCGCAGGTGGACCGCCATCACGGTCTCCCAGTCGTCGTCGGTCATCTTGAACAGCAGGTTGTCGCGCAGCACCCCGGCGTTGTTCACCAGGACGGTGGGCGCGCCCAGCTCGTTGACCACCTTCTCGACCGCCGCCGTGACCTGGGCCGGGTTCGACACGTCGGCGCCGACGGCGAGCGCGGTGCCGCCGGCGTCGTGGATCGCCGTGACCGTGTTGGCGCACGCGCCCTCGTCGAGGTCGACGACCGCGACGGCCATGCCGTCGGCGGCGAGCTTGCGGGCGGTCGCTTCGCCGATGCCGCGCGCGGCTCCGGTGACGATCGCTACCCGACTCGGCTGGGTCATTGCTGGCCTCCCGCAGATACAGATCTCCTGACGGGCCGACTCTAGCCGAGAAGTTACCGGCCGGTCACAACGTGATTCACGGCTTGCGGCAGAGGCGGATCCAGCGGTATCCGTACCCGGCGATCGGCAGGGCGTCCAGCTTGCCCGGGTCCGGGTACTCCCGGTCGGCGAGGATGTCGTTGGGGAACTGCGCCTCCGGCTCCAGCGAGCTCAGGTCCACGACGCCGTCGTCCGGGCCGAGGTTGTGGATGAAGACCATCGTCCCGGTGGTGTCGTCGGCGCGGTGCACGAGCACGCCCGGCGGCACCGGGACATCGACGTGCTTGCAGGTGCCGCTGCCGACCTCCGGGGCCTCGCGCAGCGTGCGGATCATCCGTTCGAACCACGACAGCAGCGACGAGGGGTCGTGCCGCTGCAGCGTCACGTTGACCGTCTCGTAGCCGTACTTCGGGTCCGAGACGACGGGCCGGACCAGGTCCTCGGGCGCGGCCGCCGAGAAGCCGCCGTTGGGCAGCGAGGACCACTGCATGGGCGTACGGATGGCGTCGCGGCCCTTCTGCGTGAGGTCGTCGCCCATCCCGATCTCCTCGCCGTAGCGCAGCACGGGAGTGCCCCGGAGGCTGAACTGCAGGGCGTACGCGAGCTCGATGCGCCGCCGGTCGCCGCCCAGCATCGGGGCGAGCCTGCGCCGGATGCCGCGACCGTACAGCTGCATGTCCTCGTCGGGGCCGAACTGGGCGAAGACATCGTTGCGCTGCTCGGCGGTGAGCCGGGAGAGGTCCACCTCGTCGTGGTTGCGCAGGAACGTTGCCCACTGCCCGCCGTCGGGCAGGGCCGGCGTGTCGCGCAGCGCGTCGATGATCTGCTCCGGGTCGTGCCGGGCCAGCGCCAGCATCAGCCGGCCGTTGAGCATGAAGTCGAACAGCATGTGGATGCGGTTCGAGGAGCCGCCGCCGTCACCGAAGAACTCCTTGAGCTGGTCCGGTTCGACGTTCGCCTCGGCGAGCAGCACCGCGTCGCCCTTGCGCCACTGGATGTGCTGGCGCAGGTCGGTGAGGAAGGCCAGGTCCTTGGGCGACTGCGGGTTGCCCGGCTCGGTCTCCTCGATGATGAACGGCACCGCGTCCATCCGGAAGCCGGCGACGCCCAGCTGCAGCCAGAAGGCACAGATCTTCTTGATCTCCTCGCGGACCTGCGGGTTCTTGATGTTGAGGTCCGGCTGGAACTTGTAGAAGCGGTGGTAGTACCACTGCTTGGCGGTCCGGTCGTACGTCCACGTCTCGTTCTGCTCACCGGGGAAGACCATCCCCTGGTGGCGGTCCGGCGGCTGGGTGTCGGACCAGACGTACCAGTCCCGGTACGGCGAGTCCGGCGACGACCGCGCCGACTGGAACCACGGGTGCTGGTCGGAGGTGTGGTTGACGACCAGGTCGATGATGACCTTGATGCCCCGGTTCTCCGCCTGGTGCAGCAGCTCCGCGAAGTCGCCGAGGTTCCCGAAGCGCGGGTCCACGTTGTAGAAGTCCTCGACGTCGTAGCCGTCGTCGCGGTTGGGGGTCGGGTGGATCGGGTTGAGCCACAGGCACGTCACGCCCAGCCGGGCGAGATAGTCCAGCCGCCCGATCAGGCCGCGGATGTCGCCGACGCCGTCGCCGTCCGAGTCGACGAACGTGTCGATGTCCAGGCAATAGATGACGGCCTTCTCATACCACCGGTCGCTCATGCGGCTCTACATGACCCGAGCGCCGCCGCAGGAAACCCCTGGCCCACTCCACGGGACGAACCTTCTCGAGAGCCAGGAAGCTCGCCAGCGCGGCGAGGTGCGGCGCGAAGGAGATCGTGATGGTCGCAAAGGTGACCGCGTGGAACGAGTAGAAGAACGCGACCGCGCGGTTGCGCCACCGGCCGTGGAGCAGGAAGATCGCCGGGCTCGCCAGCTCGAAGAGCATGATCCCGACCTGCGCGAGGATCAACAGGTACGGCACCCCGGCGATGAGGTCGGCGAGCTCCGTGCCGCGCCGGATGATCGCCCGCGCCAGCACCGAGCTGGTCACCCAGTCGATCCCGCCGAAGCGCAGCTTGGCCAGCGCGGCCAGGAAGTACGTGCACACGACCGCGATCTGGGTGACCCGCAGCGCCCAGCCGCCGGCCTCGGTCCGGGTGGGGTCGCCGTGCCGGGCCCGGCCCACGGTCGGCAGCGCGGCCAGGGCGACGAGCAGGCCGACCCGGTCGTGGTCGACCTTGCCGTAGCTCATCGCGATGACCATCCACTCGAAGTACAGCGCGAAGACGGTCCACCCGAGCAGCCGCGGCGCCCGCCCGGTGGCGGCCGCCAGCGAGACCGCCAGCAGCACCCAGAAGATGCCGTGCACCAGCAGCGGCGTGGGGGTCGGCAGGTGCAGGAGCCGGCCGACGAGCAGCGGCTCGTAGAGGTCGCCGGGGGTGCTCGCGTGGTGGCGTACCCAGGGCGTGAAGATCACCAGGTCGGCGGCGACGAAGAGGTAGATCAGGGTGCGGAACGCGGCGACCCGGCCCCTCGGCACGGGCTCGGTCAGCCACGACACCACCCGGCTCACGGCGCGCCCGTCCAGGTGGCGACGACCTCGTCCCGGCTCTCGCCGGTGGGGCGCGAGTCCTCGATGCCCTCCCAGCGGATCACGATCCGGACGGTGGTCAGCCGGGCGGCGCCGGGGCTCTTCTCCGCGTACGCGACCGCGATCTGCCGCAGCCGGCCCGGGTCGTCGACGTACGCCTGCTGCTGGCCCTCGATCTCGGCCCGGCGCAAGCCGCTGTTGGCCTCGGTCAGCACGATCGTGCGGCCGGTGGTGTCGACGCCCTCGACGCGGGTGTCCGGCGCGTCCGCATCCGGGTCGGGAGCGGTCGAGTACATCCGGAAGGGCCCGAACGGGAAGTCGTCGTCCTGGCCCCAGAAGGTGCCGGCGAGCAGCAGGACGGCCGCGACCGCGGTGACCGCGACGCGTACCGCGCGCCCCCGGGCGCTCAACGTGTCCATCGCGCCCGGACCCTACCCGGTTCCCGCCACCCGCGGGCCCCGCCTCTCCGGGCGGCCAGGTTCGCACCCACCGGGCCGGGTAACACTTGAGGCATGCATTCCCTGGCGGCGGAGACCGACCTCAACAGGCTCACCGGGCTGACCGGCTGGGTCGCGTCCGTGATCGAGTCCCTCGGTGCGGTGGGCGTCGGCCTGCTCGTCGCCCTGGAGAACCTCATCCCACCCATCCCGAGCGAGATCGTCCTGTCGATGGCGGGCTTCCTCGCCAGCGAGGGCAAGGTGAACCTGGTCCTCGTCACGATCGCGGCGACGGCCGGCTCGGTGGTGGGCGCGCTGGCGCTCTACTGGCTGGGCCACGCGCTGGGCGAGGACCGGCTGCGCCACTGGCTCGACCGCATCCCGCTGGTGGACTCCGACGACCTGGACAAGGCCGACCGGTGGTTCGAGAAGCACGAGAGGTCGGCCGTGCTGTTCGGCCGGATGGCGCCGGTCGTCCGGAGCCTCATCTCCATCCCGGCCGGCGCCAACCACATGCCGCTCGGCCAGTTCACGCTGTTCACCACGATCGGCAGCGGCGTCTGGAACTGCATCTTCGTCGGCGCCGGGTACGCCCTCGGTTCCCGCTGGCAGAACGTCGAGCAGTACAGCAACTGGATCAACTACGCGGTCTGGGGGCTGATCGCGCTGGTCACCGCGCAGTGGGTGGTCAAGAAGGTCCGCAAACGCCGGCGCGCGACCGCGGATCGGTGATCCACGGCCGCGCGTCGCTGGTACTCCGGTCAGAACCCGGCGCTGATCCGGGTGAACTCCCAGTCCGCCTGCGCGATGCCCGAGCAGTTGGAGACCACGCCGCCGCCGGCGCAGCCGCGGTCACGGTTGACCGCCCAGAAGGTGAACCGGGCGAAGCCCTTGCTCTTCGCGTAGTCCCGGATCCGGGTCCACGTGTCGGGGCTGGTGAGCTCCTGCTGGTCGGACAGGCCGTTCATGCCCGAGATGCCCATGTGCGAGTACGCCTGCGCGTCGGTGTACCCGAACGTCGACTTGAGCAGGTTCTTCAGGCCCTCGGAGGCGCCGACGGTGCTGGCGTACATGTCCGCGCCGCCGCCGAAGTCGAACGGCATCTGGGTGAAGATGTCGATGTTGGCGTTGAGCGCCTTGGCCTGCTGGACGAGCCGGGTGCCGAAGTAGTTCGGGCCGGTCGTCGAGGTGCCGAAGGTCAGGATCGTCTTCACGTTCGGGTTCTTCTGCTTGACGATCTTCAGCGCGTTGAGGATGCGGTCCTGCACGACCGTGTTCTCGAACTCGTCGGAGTTCTCGATGTCGATGTCGATCGCGCCGAGCTGGAAGGCGTCGATGACCTTCTGGTACGCGCCCGCGAGCGCCTCCGGCGTCGAGCAGTTCGGGCCGAGCTTGTTACCGCTCCAGCCACCGATCGACGGGACCACGCTGCCGCCCGCCGCCTTGATGGCGTTGATGGTGCTGGCGTGCACGCCGCCGGTCAGGCCACCCTCGCCGTCCCAGACCGGGTTGCAGCCGTTGGCGAGCACGAACGCCATGGTGAACGCCTTGATGCCGGTGGCGTTCATGACGGTCGAGGGCGCCGGCGGGTTGCCCCAGCCCGGGTAGATGTACGGCGACGACGCCATCTTGGTGCCGGTCGACGGCGGCGTTGTCGGGCCGGTGGGCGGCGGGGTGGTCGGGTCGGTGGTCCCACCGCACACGCCGTTGTCCGCCCAGACGTCCCACTGCCCGCTGTGCGTGGCCGGGCTCTCGTTCTGCGTCCACCACTTGGCCGTGTAGTTGTGGCCGTTCTGGGAAGCGGTCATGTCCTTGGTGTAGACCGCGAACGAGCTCCAGGCGCCGGCGCAGGCGACGGCCGCGTTGGAGGCGGTCATGGGGATGACGGCGGCCGCGGTTCCGGTGAGGGCCACCGCCAGGGCGGCCAGGTAGCGCATCTTGAGCTTCATTCGGGGGTTCTCCGCTCAGGGCAGGGCGTGGACGTGGGGGGATACGGCGTTGGCCCATCCGTTGCCGGCGGTGACGTCCCAGTTGATCGACCAGGTCATCGCGCCACGGAGGCCGGGGTAGGTGTGCGGCGGCTTGAAGGAGCCGCAGTTGGTGCCGCGGGCCAGGCAGTCCAGCGCCTGGTTGACCACGGACGGGGAGACGTAGCCGCCACCGGCCGCGCTGGTGGTGGCCGGCAGTCCGATCGCCACCTGGTCGGGGCGCAGGCCGGCCTCCAGCTGGATGCAGGTCAGGGCGACGATGAAGTTCACCGAGCCCTGGCCGTACGCGGCGTTGTTGTCGCAGCCGAGCATCGCGCCGGAGTTGTAGAACTGGGTGTGGACGACCGTGAGGATGTCCTTGATGTCCAGCGCGAGCTTGAAGTACGAGCCGGCCGGGTTCTGCATGTCGATGGTCTGCGGCGCCATCGTGATGATGAGGCTCGAGCCGGCCTTGGCCCGCAGGCTGCGCAGGGCCTGGGCCATGTAGGTGGGGTTGAGCCCGTTCTCGAGGTCGATGTCGACGCCGTCGAAGCCGTACGTCTGCATCAGCGAGTAGACGGAGTTGGCGAAGTTCGTCGCGGCGCCCGAGTCGTTGACCGACACCGAGCCCTTCTCGCCGCCGACGGAGATGATCACCTTCTTGCCGCGCGAGTGCAGCGTGGCGACGTCGGCCTTGAACTGGTCGTTCGTGTAGCCGCCGACGCTGGACGACAGTCCGGGGTCGATGCCGAACGAGACCGCGCCCGGCGTGCTCGTCGCGTCCGCGAAGGCCACCGCGATCAGGTCGTACGTGTTCGGTACCGCGGCGAGCTTGATCTCGTTGGCCGGGTTGTCGAAGTTCTGCCAGTAGCCGGTGACGAAGTGCTTCGGCAGCGAGCCCGAGACCGGCGGAGTCGTGGGCGGCGTGGTCGGCGGCGTCGTGGGCGGGGTCGTGGGAGGGGTGGTCGGGGGCGTGGTGGGCGGGGTGGTCGGCGTGGTGCCGCCGCCGCACGTGCCGTTGTCGGCCCAGACGTCCCACTGCCCGCTGTGCGTCGCGGGGCTTTCGTTCTGGGTCCACCACTTGGCGGTGTAGTTGTGGCCGGACTGGGCGGCGGACATGCCGTTGGTGTAGACCGCCGTCGAGCTCCACGCGGGAGCGCAGGCGGCGGCCGCACTGGCGGTCGAGGCGACGTACACCGTGGCGGCCGCGGCGGTGGTGACGGCTGCCGCGGCCAGGACTAGGGATCGGCGCATGGGGGTGGGCCTTCCACGGGAACCGGTGGGGGTGCGCCAATTATTAGGACTGTTAACAGAGGATGTAAAGGCATCCGTGAACTTAACTTTCCATTAACCGAGCGGGCCGGCCGCGCACCTCGCGCGGCCGGCCCTTCCGTGTACGTATTGAAGAAAGCTGCTACCTGCGGAACTGCAGCCAGTTCACGTTGACGAAGTCCGCGGGCTGACCGCTCGAGAAGGTCAGGAAGACGGTGTGCCGTCCGGACACGTTGGACACATTGCCCGGCACCGACCGCCACGACTGCCAGCCGCCGGTGTTGCCCAGCGCGAACGAGCCGATCGGCGCGTTGCTCCGGCTGTCGATGCGCACCTCGATCAGGCCGCTGACTCCGGCGCCCGCACCCGAGGCCACCCGGGCCACGAAGTCGCGGACTCCGCCCGTACCGAAGTCGACGTTGTTGTACTGCAGCCAGTCGCCGTTGCCGATCCAGCCGACGTCCTCGCCACCCTCCGAGCACGCCTCCTTCGCCACCGCGGACGCGGCGTCGTACGACTCGGCCTGGATGGTGCCGTACGCGTCCCGCGTCCCGCCCGACGGCGGCGGGTCGGTCGGCGGCGGCGTGGTGCCGCCACCGCCCCGGCTGTAGACGGCGACGTAGTCCACCAGCATCGAGCGGCCCGAGACGGTCGATCCCGTCGGAGTCCCGGAGCCGGCGACGCCGTTCGGGAAGGCTCCGCCCATCGCCACGTTCAGCAGCAGGAAGTAGCCGGCGTGCCCGGTCATGTTGGTCCAGTGCGGCTCACCGATCTGGCTCTGGCTGACCGAGTGGAACTGCTGCCCGTCGACGTACCAGCGCAGCTGGTTGGGGCTCACGCTGCGGTCCCATTCGAACGCGTACGTGTGGAAGGCCGACTGGCAGCTGGACCCGGGGCAGGCCCGGTTGGCGCCGATGCCGAGGGTCTCGTTGCAGGGGCCGCCGGGGTTCACGCCGCAGTGCAACACGCCCCAGACGGAGTTGATCCCGTTGACGTTCTCCATGACGTCGAACTCGCCGACGCCCGGCCAGTTCTGGTAGTTGCCGCGGTACGGCGCGCCGAGCGCCCAGAACGCGGGCCAGTAGCCGGCGGCCTCGGCACCGGTCACGTTGGGCATCTGGATGCGGCCCTCGATGCGCAGCACCCCGCCCGCGGGCGCCTTGAAGTCGGACCGCTGGGTCTCGATGCGCGCCGAGGACCACTGGCCCGACCCGTTGCGCACCGGCGTGATGCGCAGGTTGCCGGAGCCGTCCTGCGCCAGGTTCGTGGTGCTGTTCGTGTACGTCTGGATCTCCCCGGTGCCCCACTGCGCGGGGCCGCCCGGGTAACTGGTGCCGGTGTCGATGATCCAGTTGCCGGAGCTGGGGAGGGTGTTGGCCGGGCCGGTGAAGTCGTCCGCCCAGACCTGGGTCCAGCCCGACGGGGGCGGGGGCAGGGCGGCCTGGGCGGAGACGGCGACGGCGGCGGGGGCGGTGAGGGCGGCGGCAGCGGCCGCGGCGGCGAGGAAACGGCGACGGATTCTCATACGACGGCTCCCAGGGCTGTCGTGGGGACGAGAGAGCGCTCTCAAAAAAGTGTCCGGCTCGTTTCATGAAGTTGTCAACATTAAGAACTTTCGATCTATCGACGGAGGATGAGCTGCTCCGCCGCCGTCCAGGCCGACGAGGTCACCAGGTAGAGCGCACCGGCGAGCGGCAACCACGCCACCGCGGCGACGGACAGGTACGGCACCCCCGCCAGCACCCGCCGCAGCGGAGCGTCCGGCGCCATCGACTGCCGTACGCGCCGGGACGACCACCACGCCAGGAGCCCGGCGAGGGTCAGCAGGACCGCGAAGACGGGCAGGCCGCTCAGCAGGTGCTCGGTCAGCGGCACCCCGAACAGCCGGCCGGCCAGAACACCGGTCGGCGCACCCGCCCCGGGCTGGACGACGTGGTACATGAGCATGAAGAACGGCGCCTGCGCGAGCGCGGGCAGCACGGCGGCGTACGGGCTCACCCCGCGTGCCCGCTGCAGGGCGAGCGTCTCGGTGGCCAGCGTCGCCGGATCACCGCGGTGCTTCTCGCGCAACGCGGCCAACTCGGGGGCCAGCGCGGCGCTGCGCCGGGCGGAACGCGCCTGCAGCCGGCTGAGCGGGCTGATGAGCAGGCGGACGGCCATGGTGAACAGCACGATGGCGAGGGCGGCGGCGAAGACACCGGCCGAGGGGACGAGAAGGGCGGCGAGCCCTTCGAGGCAGGAACGCGCGACATCGACAAAAATGGACATGGGAGTACCCCTGCGGTCTGGAGAGACAGGACGCGGAGGCGGCCGTGCGCTACGCGAGCGCGGCCGCGGGGTACGCCGAAGGCGCGCGAGGGCGGGGGCGCCCGGGTGCGTCAGGATCCAGGAAGCGGGGCAGCGGGTGGGCGCCGGAGCGGCTCGCCGTGGCGACAGCGCCGATCGCCGGCGAGGGTGCGAGCGCAGGCACCCCGGCGGCTGCCAGCGCGACGAGCAGGCCGGCCGCGACCGCCGCCAGCCCCAGCCACAGGTGCGACGACTGGGTGCCGGCGCCCGGCAGGGCGACAGCGGCCCAGAACCCCAGCAGCAGCACGGAAATCACGCTACGCCTGTGGAGCAACATTCGTTTTCGGGCAGAGCGCGGGGGGTACCTTGCGGCGCATGGCGACGTCGGACACTGCGGCACAGGCGACCACGATCTCTGAGGAGGTCGCCGAGGAGGCGGAGGCGCAGGGTCTGCTGACCCTCGGCGTCGAGGAGGAGTACCTGCTCGTCGACGCGGTCGAGCCCCGGGCGGTCGAGGCGGTCGAAGACGTCTTCGACCAGCTGCCCGAGGAGCTGCGCGACTCCATCCAGCACGAATACATGCGCAGTCAGATCGAGAGCGCGAGCCCGCCCCAGCTGGAGCTCTCCGAGCTCTACGACGCCCTGCGACGGCTGCGAGCCGGGCTCGCCACCGCGGCGGAGGCGGCCGGCGCACGCCTCGTCGCGGTCGGCGCCGCACCCGCCGCCGGGCCGCACAGCCGGGTGGTCGACAAGCCTCGCTACCACCGGATGCGGGAGCGCTTCGGCGACCTCTCCCCCGGTTCCGGCCTCAACGGCATGCACGTGCACGTCAGCATCCCCGACCCGGAGACCGGCGTGCAGGTCCTCAACCACCTACGGCCCTGGCTGCCCATCTTCCAGGCCGCCGCCGCGAACTCGCCGCTGTTCGCCGGCCGCGACACCGGCTACGCCAGCTGGCGCTCGATGCTGTGGGAACGCTGGCCCACGGTCCAGCCCACGCCGCACCTCGAGTCCCACGAGCACTATCTGCAGATCATCGCGGACCTGCAGGCGAGCGGCGCGGCGCTCGACGAGGGAATGCTCTACTGGTACGCCCGCCTGTCGGCGAACTACCCCACTGTCGAGATCCGCATGGGCGACGTGTGCCCGTCCCTCGACGACACCCTGCTGCTGGCGGCGCTCGCCCGCGGCCTGGTGGCCACCATCCTCGGCGACATCCGCGAGGGCAAGACCGCGCCGCAGCTGCCGTACCCCCTGCTGACCGCCGCGCACTGGCGGGCCGCGCACGACGGCCTCGAGGGCCTCAACATCGACATGGCGACCCGCGAGCCGCGCCCCGCGTGGAAGCTCATGCGCCAGCTCTTCGACTACGTACGCCCCGAGCTCGAACGCCACGGCGACCTGGAGATGGCCACCGTGCTGATGGGCCGGCTGCGCTCGCACGGCACCGGCGCGGCCCGGCAGCGTGCCCTCCTCTCGCAGCAGGCGACGGTTTCGGACGTGGTGGACTGGCTCGCCATCACCACCAAGGGCGCGCCGCTGGGGCCGGGGGCGTCGCTCGACCAGGGAGCCGCATGAAGCTTGTCGTCGTCGGGGCGGACGCGGCCGGGATGTCGGCGGCGTCGCAGGCGCGCAAGCTCAAGGGCCCGGGCGAGCTGGAGATCGTCGCGTTCGAGCGGGGGCACTTCACGTCGTACTCGGCCTGCGGGATCCCGTACTGGATCGGCGGCGCGGTCACCGATCGGGACTCGTTGATCGCTCGCGACCCCGCTGCGTTTGCTCGAGCCGGCATCGCCGTACGGTTGCGGCACGAGGTCGTGGCGATCGACCTGGACCGGCGCGAGGTGGTCGCGCGGGATCTGGCGGGCGGCGGCGAACGCCGCGAGGGTTTCGACGAGCTGGTGTACGCGGCCGGCGCCGTCCCCGTGACACCGGACTGGGCCCGCGTCGACGCCGAGGGGATCTTCGGCGTTCAGACGCTCGACGACGGTGCGGCCATTCACGCCTGGCTCGACCGTGAGCCCCGTCCCCGCCGCGCGGTGGTGATCGGCGGCGGCTACATCGGCGTGGAGATGGCCGAGGCGATGGTCCGGCGCGGGCTCGACGTGACGCTGCTGGAGAAGGCGCCGCAGCCGATGTCCAAGGTGGACCCGGACATGGGCGAACGGATCCGCGAGGCGATCTGCGGGCTCGGCATCGAGGTCCGCACCGGAACGCACGTAGAGGAGCTCGAGACCACGCGGGGCCGGGTCTCCGCGGTGGTCACCCCCGACGGGACGTTCCCGGCCGACATCGTCGTTCTCGGTCTGGGCGTACGCCCCAACACCGCGATGGCCGAGGAGTCCGGCATCCCGCTCGGGGTGACCGGCGGGCTGCGTACGGACCTGCGGATGCGGGTCGTCGGGACGGACGGGCGCATCGACGGGCTCTGGGCGGCCGGGGACTGCGTGCAGAGCGTCCACCGGATCAGCGGGCAGCCCGTGCACGTGCCGCTGGGTACCCACGCCAACAAGCAGGGCCGGGTCGCCGGCATCAACATCGGCGGCGGCTACGCGACGTTCCCCGGTGTCATCGGTACGGCCGTGACGAAGGTCTGCGACCTCGAGGTGGCGCGCACCGGCCTGAGCTCTCTGGAGGCGTCGGCGGCGGGCTTCGACTTCGTGACCGCCACGGTGGAGTCGACCAGCCGGGCCGGCTACTACCCGGGCGCCAGCTCGATGGCGGCCAAGCTGATCGCGGAGCGGCGTACGGGAATGCTCCTGGGCGGCCAGATCGTCGGCCGCGCGGAGGCCGCCAAGCGCATCGACGCGCTCGCGATCGCGGCCTGGAACCGGATGACGGTCGAGGAGATGACGGCGCTCGACCTGAGCTACGCGCCGCCGTTCTCGCCGGTCTGGGATCCGGTGCTGATCGCGGCGCGCAAGGCGACCGAGCGGGTGCACGCCTCGCGCTGAGCCGTTTCCCTGCGTCTTTCGCGGTGACGCGTCCTTTTTTGCCGGGGCGCCGCACTCGCGCTGCCTGCGATGATTACTTTCGGCCACTCGATGATCACGAATGCGGTATCGTTTTTGATCTTGCGGCACGGTAGGCATGACGGATGCCGCCGCAATCCCCCGATCGTCCGGCGCAGGGACGAGGCCCGCGCCACGCAGCCGCGTCCGAGCGCGCCCGCCACGACGCGCTCACCGGCGGCACCGGCGGCTTCCCGCACGTGACCGTCCTCGAGGGCGAGACCGCCCTCGGCCGGCACCGCCGCCCCGAGTCCCTGGCCGACAACACGGTCCTGCGCCCGCCCGCGGCACAGCGCATCGCCGGCGGCCGGCGCACCACCCTCGACCTCAGCCCGCGCTCCCGCGCCGGTTCGCCCTCCCGGAGCCGGTCCGCGTCCCGGTCGGCCTCCGCGTCCCGGTCCGCCGCTCGCTCCCGGTCCGCCTCATCGGGCCGGCCGGTTCGAGGCCGGCACGCCAAGGCGGCCGACCCGCTCGCCATCACCGTGCGCCCGCTCCCCGCCGTCCGCGACGCGGCCGGCGCCCTGCGCGACTGGGCCCGCGCCGACAACGGCAAGCCGCCCGCCACCGGCGCGCACCGCGCCCCCGGCACCCTGCCGATCGAGTCCTGGCTGCTCATCGGCCGCCACCGCCAGCAGGCGCTGCTCGCGGCGCTGGTCGCGGTCGGTCTCATGCTGATCGTCCTCCCGATGCAGCGCGGCGGCGGCACCGACGTCAACCCGATCAACGCGGCCGACCACGCGATCGTCACCACGCACGCCCCGGCCGCGAAGTCCCCGGCGAAGAAGCCCGGCGACACCCCGGCCGCGCCGGTGAAGCAGCAGAGCCCGGACGCCTCCGAGCCCGCGACCGACCCCAAGCCGCCGGCCGGCAAGAACGAGCCGGCGCCGGCGCCGAGCGGCGCGGCCCCGAGCGCCGCCGCGGTCCTCGTGCCGGAAGGCACCGGCCCGGCCAAGTCCCTGCGTACGACCGGCAGCGCGACGGTCGCGCTCACCTTCGACGACGGACCCGACCCGGTCCAGACCCCGAAGATCCTCGAACTCCTCGACCAGTACGGCATCAAGGCGACGTTCTGCCTGGTCGGCGACCAGGTCCGCCGCCACCCCGACATCGTCCGCCAGATCGCCGCGGCCGGCCACACCCTGTGCAACCACACGTGGAACCACAGCCTCACCATCGGCAAGGACAAGCCGGAAGACATCCAGAAGGACCTCGCCCGCACCAACGCCGCCATCCGAGCGGCCGTCCCGGACGCCGACATCCCGTTCTTCCGGGCGCCGGGCGGCAACTTCACCGACCGGCTGGTCGAGACCGCGTACACGGACGGCATGACGTCCCTCTACTGGGAGGTCGACCCCCGCGACTGGGACCACCCGGAGCAGGAGGACGCCAAGACGCACGTGGAGAAGGTCATCAAGGGCGTCCAGCAGAGCGTCCGGCCGGGCTCGATCGTGCTGTCCCACGACTTCAACCAGCCCGACACGATCGCCGCGTACGAGAAGCTGCTGCCGTGGCTGCAGGAACGGTTCACGCTGGGCCTGCCCTCGCAGCCGGCCCCGCCGAGGGCAGCACCCGTCGCGTCGGCACCGCCTCCCACCGACCAGTAGCCGACGCCCGGCTCCGTCAGGCCGATGGCTGGCAGGTCGGGCACCAGTAGAGGTTGCGGCCCGCCAGCGGTCCCCGCAGCACCGCCGTCCCGCACACCAGGCACGGCTGCCCCGGCCGCCGGTACACGTACACCTCACCGCCGTGCCGGTCCACCCGCGGCGCGCGCTGCATCGCCTCCGGCGTATGTGCGGTGTGGACGGTGTCGATCCGGCCGCGCGCCACGCCTTCCTTCATCAGCGCGCGCAGGTCGTCCCACATCTGCTCCCAGCAGGTCGCGGAGATGCTCCGCCCCGGCGTCGTGGGGGCCAGGCCCGCACGGAACAGCACCTCGTTCGCGTAGATCAACCCACACCCGGCGACCACGGTCTGGTCCAGCAGGAGGGCGAACACCGGCTTCGTGCTGCTGCGGATCCGACCGTACGCCACCAACGGGTCGGCATCATCCCGCAGCGGATCCTGGCCCAGCCGCGCCCGAAGCGCCGCCACCTCGACGGGATCGAGCACCTCGCACGCGGTCGGCCCGCGCAGCTCCAGCCAGTGCCCGGCACCCACCATCACCATCCGCAACTGCCCGACAGCCGCGGGGGCGGGCACCTCACCGTCCGCGAACTTCCCGTAGAGGCCGAGGTGGATGTGCAGGCTCAGCTCGCCGTCGAAATGGTGCAGCAGATGCTTGCCGTACGCCTCGGTGTCGACCAGCGTCCGCCCGGTGAGCAGGGCCGCGCCGGCGGCGAACCGGCCCTGCGGGCTTGCCACCTCGACCTTGTGGCCGGCGAAGAGGTCCCGATGGCGAGCGGCAAGGCGGTGAATGGTGTGTCCCTCTGGCACGGTCCGCAACGGTAGCCGATCCCCCGGCCGGTCACCCACGCCATCGATGCGTCCTTGATCACCGACCCGCGCTCGGCAGCCTGCGGCCCCGCGCTCCGCGCCCCGGCCCTTGGCGGGATCCACCCCGGCCGAGAGTCCGGCCTCGCGGGCGACGACGCAAAGTCCCCGGCCGATCAAGCCGGGCTCTCCGTCACCGGCCGAGACATGGCTTACCCGGCCGGGCCGCATGCAAAAGGTCCCCGACCTTCCGCGGCCGGGGACCTTTTCCTGGTGTCGTTCTCGGTCAGCCGCCGAGGCTGGTGTACAGGCTGTCCGGCGCCTCGGTGATCTGGTTGACCGGCGGGCGCTGCGCCTCGACCGTCGTGCCGTAGTCGGTGTAGAGCACCTCCAGCGGCTGGGCCTGCTGGCCGTTCACGGCGGGGAGCTGGATCGTCAGGGCGGACAGCCGGCCCTGGTCGTCGACGCCCGCGGTGAACGGCACGTTCTGCGCCTGGGCACCCCAGGTGCTGACCATCTTCTGGTCGACGCCGGCCACACCGGCCGCCTTCGTCAGATCCAACGTGCCCTTGTAGCTGCGGGAGTCGACCTGCTGTACGTCCGTGGTCGAGCTGAGCAGCTGGGAGGTGTTCGCCGGGTCGATCTGGCCGGGCCGCAGGCCGACGTTCGCGCCCTCGGGCAGCCGGGACACGTCCACGTGCGTCCACGTGCCGGCCTTCGTGATGCCGGGGACCTGCACGTACAGGTCCTTGTCGACGAGCAGCGTCTTGACCTCGATCTCGGTGTTCGGCCCGGTCGCGGTCAGCGTGGCCGTACCGATGCCCTTGGTCGCGTCCATGAGGCCGTTCATCTTCAGCCCGGGCCCGGACGTCACGGTCACCTTGAAGCTCTCGGTCCCGAGCTTCGCGGCGGCCGCGGCCAGCGCGGAAGCGGCGGCGGGATCGGCCGCGCCGACGCTGGCGGACGCGCTCGGCACACCGCTCGCGGGAGCGCCGGCGCCGGGATCCGCGTCACCGTCGGCGGAGCATCCGCCCACGGCCAGAGCAACAGCGGCCACAGAAGCGAGCCCGAGCCCACCGATACGAGCGGTACGCATGTCGATCCTCCCTGCCATCCGTCGCCGCCCTGGCAACGGCCTGCCTGCCAACCGTCGCCGCCCTTGGCAACGGTGCACCCGGTTTTCCCGATGCCCCGCAAAATGAAACGACGCCACGCCGTCGGCATTGGACGAACGGAAGAAAAAGGAAGGGGCAGGACGGATCGGTTGATCCGCCCTGCCCCTTTCTTTCATCGATCGAATACGAGACCAGGCCGACCCCGCGCGGTCCAGCTCGCCGACCACCCGGCTCACCGGCCGCAAAGGCCGACGACGCCCACAAGGTCCGGCAAGGCCGACCCCGGTCCAGCTCACCGACCATCACGGTCGCGCAAGCCGGGCAGGCCGGGAGGCCGACCGTGCGGTCACCCGGTCCGGGACGACATGGCCGTCCTCCCGGACGCGGGCGTCCGCGTCGAGGCGCGAGTGCTCGTGTTTCCCGGCGGGCCCTCAGGCGTTGAGGAGGCCCGAGAGCTGGCTCGGCATCTCCTCGACGTCGGAGGCCGGCGGGGCCTCGACCGAGACCGGGGTGCCGAAGTCCGAGTACTTCGTCTTGATCTTGCCCGTGCCCGGCTGGATGGAGCTCATGTCCAGGGTGAGCTCGACCAGGCGGCCCTCGCTGTCCTTGGTGGCCGTGAAGGGGATCTTGGTGGCCTTGTCGCCCAGGGACTTGAGCTGGTCGCCCTTGTTGAAGCGGGGCGACTTGGTCAGGTCGAGCGTGCCCTTGAAGCCGTTGGCGCCCACGCGCTCCACGCCGGTCACGGACTGGAGCATGGCCTTGGTGCCGGCCGGGTCGTCCTTCGGCAGGCTGAACGAGCTGCCCTCACCGACCTTGGCGGCGTCGATGTGCATCCAGGGCTTCTTGCTGGTGCCGCCCTTGAGCATGTCGCCGATCTGGCCGCCGAACTTCATGTAGAGGTCGTCGCCGAGCTTGCGCATCTCGATCTTCGTGCCCTTGCCGAGCGCGCCCATGTCCATGCTCATCTTGGCGGTGCCCGCCTTGGGGTCCGCCACGCCGGTCATACTGAGGGCGCCGGCCATGTCCATGTCGATCTTCACGCTCTGCTCGCCGAGCTTGCTGACCGCGGCGGCGAGGTCGGCCGCCGGGTCGAGCTTCTCGGCCGCCTGCGTTGCCGCCGCCCCGGAGCCGGTGGCGCCGGTCGACGTGCTGTCGCCCGGCCCGCAGCCGGTCAGGCCGAGCCCGGCGATCAGCGCCAGGCCGGCGATCGCCAGCCGTCGATTCTTCATTGGGTGTCCTCCCCGTCTCCAGCTCCTGTCGGGGCCCACCGTAGCGAAGACGTGCGACATTTTCCGACCCCGGCCTACCGCGGGAGGGCCGCCGGCGGGCACTAAGCTCGGCTCATGGCTGATCTGCTGGACGCGGAATCGGTACGCAGCGCCGTGGCCGTGCTGGACGGCTGGGAGGGCGGAACGGACGCCATCGTGCGTACGGTCGGATTGCGCAGTTTTCCGGCGGCGATAGCCGTCGTGGACCGGGTGGCCGAGGTCGCCGAGCAGATGGACCACCACCCGGACATCGACATCCGCTGGCGCACGCTGACCTTCCGTTGCAGCACCCACTCGGCGGGCGGCGTGACGACCCGCGACATCGCCCTGGCCAACCGGATCGACCGCATCGTCGCCGACGCCTCCTGAGGAACGCCGACTCTCCCGAGGAAAGCCGACGCCTCCTGAGGAACGCCGACTCTCCCGAGGAAAGCCGACGCCTCCCGAGGAAGGCCGACGCCCCCCGAGGGAGAACGCCCGGCAGCGCGGCCTTCCTGACAAAGACCCGACCGGAAGAGGCGGCGTTCCACCGCGAGGCCCGCCCCCGGCATGCCCGGCCGCCCCGAAGCCTGGCTTCGGCCGCCCCGAAGCCGGGCTTCGGTGGAAGCGCGAATCCCCCACTCCCGGCGAAACGGCGTGGATCACAACACCTTGCGCCGCCCTGATTCGCCGCCGCGCGCCGGCAGACGGCATGATGGCGCAAGGCAAGCGCACGCCCACGAACCGGGAGGTCACGTGAGATTCGAGGTCAGCAAGGTCCTCGACGCCATCGAGGCCCGTCTCACCACCGACCCCGCTCTCGCCCGCGCGGTGGTCGATCTCTCGGAGATCGTCCGGTACGCCGACCTCGACGGCGGACGCCCCGCCAGCATGCTGCGCCTGGGCCTGGTCATCGACGCGCTCGGCCGGCACGTGGCCGAGGAGAACGTCCCCGTGTACGCCGTGGTGCCGCGTGGCCTGCTCTCCGACGCCGACCTCACCTCCAACGAGCGCATGGTCGTCCGCCGCTGGGCCGACGACGGCGTGGTCGAGGTGGTGCCGCAGCTGGACGACCGGGTGCTCGAGGTGGCGGAGCTGCTGGGCCTGCCGGTGCTCACGCGCACGCGGGCGGAGCGGTTCCGGGACCGCCGCCCGTGGGTGGAGGACCCCGGGCGTCTGCTCGCCGCCGTACCGGGCGCGGGCGGTCCGGTGCTGGTCGCGCGCGTCGGGCGCGGGGAGGTGCCGGCCGTGGCCGAGCCTTCGCCGCTCGGGCAGAAGCTGCTGTCCCGCGTGTGGGGGTGCCCGGAGAACTGCACCGCGTACGGTTCGGGTGGCGACCCGGACAGCCCCTTCGCCGACATGCGGAAGACGACCAGTCCGGTCTCTCAGCCGCCGCCCGCGCTGCGGGCCGGCGTGCCCACCTGCCCGCGGCACGGCACCCGGTTGCGCGACGCGGGTCCGCGCCCGGCCGTCGAGGTTCTTTCCGTACGCATCGACGGCATCGTCCGCCAGCGGTTCGTGGTGTCCACGGAGAAGCCGGTCGTGGTGGGCCGCGCGCCGGAGGGTGGCGGTGGCGTCATGCTCGGGCAGTGGCTGACCGACGACGCCCGGAAGTGGATCAGCCGCGGGCACGTCCGGTTCGCCCTGCACAGCGGGGAGCTGAGCGCGCAGGACGTGAGCACCAACGGCACCGGCATCCGCCCGAACGGCTCGCTCGACGACGACCAGCGCGTCACGCTGAACCGCGACGAGATCCGCACGCTGGCCCCGGACGACGTGGTCGAGCTGTACGCGAACGTGCACGTGGGCCGCGCCAAGCTGTGGACGTCCGGCGGGGTCAGCCAGCCGCACTCGGTGATGGCCGAGGCCCCGACGATGGCCATCCGCAAGTTCGAGCGATAGGCCCCCGGAAGGCGGAGGACGAGCGATAAGGCCGCCCTCCGCCCTGGCGGAGGCGGAGGACGGCCGAGACGGCCGCGCCCCCGGACGCAGACCGAGGGCGCGGCGGAACCCGGCCGCCCCGCAGGACGGCCGGGTGCGGTTCAGAGGATCGCGGCCAGCTGGGCCACCGCGTGGTCGATCTCCTCGGCCGTGACCACCAGCGGCGGCGCGAGGCGGATCGTCGAGCCGTGCGTGTCCTTGGCGAGCACGCCGCGCTCGGCCAGGCGTTCCACGGCCTGCCGGCCGCTCATCAGCGCCGGGTCGATGTCGACGCCGGCCCAGAGACCGCGCCCGCGTACGGCGACGACCCCGCGCCCGACCAGCGCGTTCAGGCCCTCGTGCAGCCGCGCGCCGAGCTCCGCGGAGCGCTGCTGGAACTCGCCCGTCTCCAGCAGCCGGACGACCTCGGCGCCCACCGCGCAGGCGAGCGGGTTGCCGCCGAACGTGGAGCCGTGCTCGCCGGGCTTGAGTACCCCGAGCACGTCCCGGTTCGCGGCGACCGCGGACACCGGCACGATGCCGCCGCCCAGCGCCTTGCCGAGCAGGTACATGTCGGGGACGACGCCCTCGTGCTCGATCGCGAACGTCTTGCCCGTACGCCCGAGCCCGGACTGGATCTCGTCGGCGAGGAACAGCACGTTGTTGTCGGTGCACAGCTCGCGTACGCCCGCGAAGTAGCCCGCCGGCGGCACCAGCACGCCGGCCTCGCCCTGGATGGGCTCGAGGAGCACCGCGACGGTGTTCGCCGTGATCGCGCCGGCGAGCGCTTCGAGGTCCCCGTACGGAACGATCTTGAAGCCCGGGGTGTACGGCCCGAAGTCGTCGCGCGCGTCCGGATCCGTCGAGAAGCTGATGATCGTGGTGGTCCGGCCGTGGAAGTTGTCGGCCGCCACGATGATCTCCGCCTGGCCGTCCGGCACGCCCTTGACCCGGTAACCCCACTTGCGGGCCACCTTGATGCCGGTCTCGACGGCCTCGGCGCCCGTGTTCATCGGCAGCACGAGATCCTTGCCGCACAGCTCGGCCAGCCCGTGGCAGAACGCGGCGAACTGGTCGTGCACGAACGCCCGGCTGGTCAGCGTGAGCCGGTCGAGCTGGGCGTGCGCGGCGGCGATCAGGCCGGGATGCCGGTGGCCGAAGTTCAGCGCCGAGTAACCGGCGAGGAAGTCGAGGTAGCGGCGGCCGTCGACGTCGGTCACCCAGGCGCCCTCGGCATCGGAGATCACCACGGGCAGCGGGTGGTAGTTGTGCGCGGTCCACCGCTCGGCGTCGGCGAGCGCGGCGGGCGTACGCATGTCCACGTCAGTCATGAACGGACCTCCAGGGTGCAGCACTTCGGGCCGCCGCCGGCCTTGCGGAGCTCGCTCACGTCGACCCCGACCGTCTCGTAACCGGCGGCCTGCAGGGCCGCCGTCAGCTGGGTGGCCTGCACCGGCAGGACAACGGTACGGCCATCGCTGACCGCGTTGAGGCCGAGGACCTCCGCGTCGGCCGGCGTGGCGATGACGGCGTCCGGGAACAGCCGGCGGAGCACCTGCTGCGAGCCGGGCGAGAACGCCGACGGCAGGTACGCGATGTTGCGCTCGTCGAGCACGCACAGCGCGGTGTCGAGGTGGTAGTACGCGGGGTCCACCAGCTGCAGACTGATCACGGGGCGGCCGAAGACCTCCTGCGTCTGGGCGTGCGCGGCGTGGGCGGTGCGGAAGCCCGTACCCGCGAGCAGCACCTCGCCGGCGAGCAGGATGTCGCCCTCGCCCTCGTTCGTGTGCTTCGAGTCGTACACCTCGAAGCCGGCGTTCTCGAACCACGCCTTGTACGCGGGCGCCTCGTCGGCGCGCTCGGCGTCCCGGAACTGCACGGCGAGCACCTTGCCGTCGACCACGGTCGCGCCGTTCGCGGCGAAGACCATGTCGGGCAGGCCGGGCAGCGGGTCGATCAGCTCGACGGTGTGGCCCAGGTCGAGGAACGTCTGGCGCAGGGTCTCCCACTGGCTGACGGCCAGGGCGTTGTCGTACGGCGCCGTCGGGTCCATCCACGGATTGATCCGGTACGTGACGGCGAAGTGGGTCGGCCGGCACATCAGGTAGCGGCGCGGGGCGGCGGTCGTCATGACGGCAACGCTATGCGGGAAGTGCCTGCGTACGCCCCGGATCAGTATTGCGCGCGGCGTCGATTCGTTGCGTGATCCGCGCCCGGCGCGACGATTCGTTGCTCGGGTGGGTGGACGGGGGCGGGTGGTCGCCGGACCTGCCCGAGACGTGGTCCCCGACGAGCACCCCGGCGCAGGGCCGGACGAGCGAGCAGTGGGACTCCGGGCCGTGGGGCAGC
>NZ_JBFAQM010000049.1:0-41541 GCF_040677315.1 Actinoplanes sp. NPDC049316
CGTTGAACCCTCTTACCGGAGACCTCTTCAGTTATGAATCACCGCCACGCCGTGACCTCGTACCGGCTAAGCGGGACTTACGAAACACGCCTTAGCCGACGCAGGCCTGGAACTGCGGGAAACCGGCGCCATCGAGGGGTATCCGGTCTTCACCCTCCTGACGGCTCGCTCCCGCACCGGGCGGCCCAAGAACCTGATCTTCGCCTCGCCCGTCAAGCCGGACTTGCGGCTGAGCGACGCGATCGACAACGACATCGAAATCGTCAGCAACGCCGACGCCGTGCTGGTCTACGACCGACCGATTGGCGCCGATGGGGTGCGCTGGCGTGATCTGCAGGCGTGGTGGCGGGACACCCGCACGACCGAAAGTGACGAGCAAGCCAAGATCGATCTGTACCGGCGCCTGCGTCAGAGCTTGCCCGCCAGCTCCCCACCGCAACAGCTCCTGTTCGACCTCTACCACGACATCCACCGGGACAGGGCGCATGACCTTCCCGCCCTGCTACCGGAAGTCTGGCTGCACTGGGATCCCCAGACCGTCAAGCAGCGCGGCGCCGCCGCACTGCTGCACCTGCGCATGGACTTCCTACTGCTTGTCCCTGGCGGCGGCCGCATCGTCCTGGAAGTTGACGGCCAGACGCACTACGCCATCGACGGGCGCGCGGACCCGGCGACCTATGCGCGGACCATGGCCGACAGCCGCAACCTCACCCTGGCCGGCTACGAAGTGCACCGCTTCGGCGCCCACGATCTTCGCGATCATGAGCGGGCCCGCAGCCTGCTCTCCCAGTTCTTCGCCGACTTGTTCCGCCGCCACCAGGTCATCACTGGCTGACAGTCGCCGGGTGCTCCGACAACCCACCTCAAACCATAAGACTAAGATCCAATTCCCGCGCTCACGTGATCGCCTCGAAAGCACGATCTAAAGTGAAACTCTCTCATGCGCTTGATGGCGGCAATGGATCAATACGATAGCTTTATGTCAATTAACGCATGATTACCGCGTCGTGAGATCTTGACCATCGATGACTACGGTCGGCAATAGCGAAGGGCGCGAACACAAGGGCTGGCGCTCCCCTTCTGTTTGGGCACGGCCCGACACCTTCGGCGGCAACCGCGTCCGACAACTCCTCGTCGCCGCGAGCACGTTCCCGGCCGCCGCCGTCCACAACGGCGAGCTACGAGCGGCCAACAACTACGGCAACTGGCCCGCATCGAGCAGCGATCGGCCCCTCGGCGACGACGTCCTCTGGCTCGCCCTTCCCCCGGGAACAGCCGCTGGTAACCCGCTGACGAACGCCTCCTGGCGCAAGCCGGCTCTCCTACCTCGACAAGATCCCTCGGCCGTTCTCGACTCCTACCAAGATGCCATCACCTACAACGAGGGCAACAGGGAGAATCCGGGCCTACGGTCGCCGCAACGGGGCGCCCTGCATGCAGTCCTCGGCTATTGGACGACAAAACGGACCACGCCGGCCACGGTCGTCATGCCGACAGGAACCGGCAAGACCGAAACGATGCTCGCCCTACTGGTCGCCGCGCGACTGCAACGTCTTCTGGTCCTGGTGCCGTCCGACGCACTCCGGGAGCAGATCGCCGGCAAGTTCGAGACACTAGGCGTACTGCAGGAACTCGGCATCGTCACCCCCAAGGCGCTGCGACCGAACGTCGGACGAGTACAGCACGGCTTCACCAACGCCGAAGAAGCAAGAGATTTCGCTCAGGCGTGCAACGTCATCGTCGCGACCCCGCAGGTGCTGAACGCCTGCGAGCCCGAAGCACTCGAGGCGATGACCGCCACCTGCTCGCACCTGTTCGTCGACGAAGCCCACCACGTCGCCGCACGCACGTGGTTTAACATCCGAGAACACTTCACCGAAAAGGATGTCGTCCAGTTCACGGCGACACCGTTCCGCGAAGACGGAAAACACCTGCAGGGCCGCACCATCTACGCATTCCCGCTCCGCGAAGCCCAAGCCCAGGGCTACTTCTCTCAGATCGACTACACCGCCGTCATCGACTTCGACAACCTCGACCGGGCGGTCGCCGAACAAAGCATCGCCAAGCTGCGCGCCGATCTCGCCGCCGGCCTTGACCACGTACTCATGGCCCGCGTCGGCGGCATCCGTCGCGCCAAGGATATTCAGCCCCTCTACGAAGAACTCGCCGCCGACCTGTTCTCCATCATCATCAACCACCAGATGCCCAAGAAGCAGCAGACCGAGGCCATCGCGGCACTACGCGAAGGCCGCTCCCGCATCGTCGTCTGCGTCAACATGCTCGGCGAAGGATTCGACCTACCGTCGCTGAAGGTCGCCGCGGTGCACGAGCCACAGAAGAGCCTCGGCGTCACCCTGCAGTTCATCGGCCGATTCGCACGCACCTCATCCAGCGGAAAATACGGCGACGCTTCCGTCTTCGTCGCCCGTTCCGAGATCGACGTCGATAAGCGCCTGCGCACCCTCTATGCCGAAGACTCCGACTGGAACTTGATCCTGCGCAACCTCACTGAGACCGCCGTCGACGCTCAACAAGACGCGAGCGACTTCGAGGAGGGCTTCACCAGCCTTCCGGATGAGGTCGCCCTACGCAGCCTCCTGCCGAAGCTGAGCACCGTCGTCTACCGCGCCCCAAGCGACGAATGGGAACCCGAGAACGTCATCGACTTCTTCGGCGAAGAGCGCCTCTACACCCAGCCGCTCGGGCTCAACGTCGAAGCTGGCATCGCCTGGTTCGTCATCGAAAACCGTGACGAAGTCAGCTGGGGCGACCTCAAAAACATCGAAGAAGTCACCTACGAGCTCTACGCCCTCTACTTCGACCGCGACCGACGCCTGCTCTACATCAACAACTCCGCCAACGACGGCGTCTTCGAAGACCTCGCCGAAGCCCTCCTCGGCCCCGGCGCCACCCGATTCACCGGCTCAACCGTCTACCGCGTCATGGCCGACATCGACCGCCTGATCCCGACCAACGTTGGGGTCCTCGACGCCCACGACCAATTCCGCCGCTTCTCCATGCACGTCGGCTCCGACGTCACCGCCAGCTTCACCCAAGCCGAAGCCGGCACCAAGTCACAGACCAACATCTCCGGCGGCGGCTACCGCGAAGGCGAGCGCGTCAGCATCAGCGCGTCGCTCAAGGGCCGCATCTGGTCCCACGCCACCGCCCGAGACCTCAAACACTGGCGCGACTGGTGCGACACCGTCGGAGAAAAACTGTTCGACGATACGATCAGCATCGAGAAGGTCATCGGCCAGTTCCTGCTGCCCGAACGCCTAACTGGTCGGCCCAGCGGAACTCTCCTTGCGGCCGAGTGGCCCTGGCAGCTGCACACCATGCAAGCAGACACAGTGCGTCTCTCTCTGAACGACTTGGTCTACGAGGCCGTCTACACCGACCTGGTACCCGACACGACAACCACCGAAGGACCGTTCCGCTTCGACGTCCGTACCAAAGGCTGGACGGCGACCTACGAGGCCACCGTCGAGCAGGGCCACCTGCGCTACCGCTGCATCACCGACGACGAGATCACAGTAGTCAGGGCCCGCTCCGAACTCAGCCTGAGCGACTGGCTCAACCACAACGGCCTGATCCTCATCCTCGACGAGGATCGCATCATCGAGGGCGACCTGCTCTACAAACCAACCTGGGACCGGCCTCCGTTCGACCGCAAAGAACTCATTCCCCTCAACTGGACTGGCACCGACCTCAAGGTCGAATCCCAAACCAAAGACCGCCTTACCGACTCCATCCAGTACCGGACGATCAACGAACTCAAAGCAGAGCCCGAACCCTGGGACCTCATCATCGACGACGACGGAAGCGGCGAAATCGCCGACGTCGTCGCCATCCGCATCATTAAAGACACTCTGCTGATCCGTCTCGTGCACTGCAAATACTCACACGGGGCGACAGCCGGGGCCCGCGTCGAGGACCTCTACGAAGTCTGCGGCCAAACCCAAAAGTCGGTTATGTGGCGCCGCGGGGATCTACACCCCTTCTTCCACGCCCTGGACGACCGCGCACGCAAGAAGTACCGCAGGGGCGGAGTCAACCCGTTCGAGGTAGGCAACATCAAGACCCTCTACAAAGTCCAAGAAAAGGCGACCGTCCTCAGACGCAAGATGGAGATGGTGATCGTCCAGCCGGGACTATCAGCGACCAAGGTCACTCAGCAGCAACTCAACCTCCTTGCCTCGACGCAGGCATATCTCAATACGACAATCAAAGCGCCGCTCATAGTTTGGTGCAGTCCATAGCGGCGGTGCAAACCTGAAGGAAATGGTCACCACGCTATAACGCTAGTGCCGAGTCAAGTCCTCGGATTAACGGTGTCGTGGGCCGGGAAGATGTAGCCTCGTCGGCAGGTCGAAGAACACCGCCACGGGCGAGCCGGAAGCGTTGAGAGCATCGCGCCTGAACAAGCGCAGCCATGAACATGCAGGTCAAGTACCATGAGGATGTGCACGGAAGAGGTAAGCCCTTGGACACCTTTACTCGGCCGAGTATACTTTTCAGCGACCTGGTAAAACGTTTGTTAGCACGTCGCTGGGCCCTCTAAATGCTGGGGGTCAAGGGGTCGCAGGTTCAAATCCTGTCAGCCCGACCGAGTGTGACCAGGGAATATGCCGATTCCGGCATATTCCCTGCGGTCGCTGGAGGTTTTTGTTGTCGCCTCGCTGTCGCACGCCTGCACGGATCTTACACCCGCGTCAGGCGGCTTGGGCGTCGGCGGCGTTCAGGGCCGCGCAGGTGGCGCTCACCCCGTCGGCGGCGGCATCCGGGGTGAGGTGGCCGTAGAGGTCGATGGTGGTGGCCACGTTCTTGTGACGCAGCGTCTTGGACACCACGGCCAGTGGCACCCCTTGGTTGATCATGATGGTGGCGGCGATGTGCCGCAGGTCGTGCACCCGGATGGCCGGCAGCCCGGCGTCGACGGTGAGCCGGCGCAGGTGGTCGAGCACGTACTGCGGCCGCAGTGGTTGCCCGTCCGGCCGGGTGAGTACCAGGTCGAGATAGTCGTAGTGGCGGGCGGCCAGCTGTTGGCGACGCTGGCAGCGGCGCTGCCGCTGCAGCGCCTCGATCGCCCGAGTAGACAGCGCGACCCAGGCGCGGCTGCCTGTGGTCTTGGGCGCGTTGAACATGCTGCGGCTGTTGTCGACGCTGACCAGCGTCCAGCGCACGAACAACATCCGCGCGTCCAGGTCCACGTCGGCCCAGTGCAGACCCAGAACCTCGCCTTACGCATCCCAGTGCAGATCATCAGCTCGAATAGCTCCGCCAGGGGGTCTTCGACGGTGCGGCAGTGCCGCAGGAACGCGCTGGCCTGGGTGGTGCTCCAGCAGTTGAGTTCGGGCCGCGGCGGTCGCGGGATCTTGGCGAAGCGGGCGGCGTTGTGGGGGAGCCGGTGGTTGCGGCGGGCGTCGTTGAGCGCGCTCGACAGCGTCGTGACGCAGCGGCGCAACGTGACCGGGCCCCGGCCGGCGGCGAGTTCCCCCGCGATGAACTGGGCGACGTGGGCGTGGGTGAGCCGCTCCAGGGCCACGGCGCCGAACGCCGGGATGAGGTCGTTGTGGATGTAGGCGGTGTAGCGGTTCACGGTGTTCGGCTTGAGGGTCGGTGTCTTGGTCTCGAGCCAGCGGGTGAGGTAGCCAGCGACCGTTTCGCTGTCGTCGAGGATGACGCCGGCACGCTCGCACTCGAGCACATGGCTCAGGGCTGCCGATGCGTCGGTCTTGGTGGCGAAGCCGGTGCGGCGCATGGTCCGGCGTTTGTCCAGGCTAGGCAGGTCGACGGCGAAACCCCAGCCGCCGTGCCGGGCCTTGGACAGCTTCGGGCAGCGGGGGCCGAGCAGTTTGCCGGAGCTGTCGCGGCAGGCGCAGCAGCGGTAAACACGGCCCCGGTTCGGAGTCTGTCGCATGACGTCCTCCTCGGTAGACGTGAGCTTCTGTCACCTCTACCTGTGCCCCGTTCGGCTGCGACAACATCGCGACAACCCTCCAAGTCATCCCAGCGTGTGACGCTGATGCTTGTCGCATCATCAAGGGGTGGAGTGCGTCGCGCTCCTCGTGGCGCGGACGACCGGTGTGCACGGTGAGGTCGAGGCTCTACCCGATCCCCTGATGCGGGCCGTGTCGCCGCCGGTCGCGTCTCAGCCGCCGAAGTGGGAGAAACGGCAGTTGATCGATGGGATTCGGTGGCGGATCCGGATCGGTGCACCGTGGCGTGACGTGCCGGCCGAGTACGTGCCTTGGCCGACGATCTACGGACTGTTCCGTCGCTGGCAGCGAGACGGGACCTGGGACCGGATCCTGTCAGCGTTGCAGGCCCACGGCGACGCACAGGGCCGCATCGACTGGACGGTCAGCGTGGATTCGATGACCAGCCGTGCTCACCAGCACGCCGCGGGTGCTCGCTCCGGCGGGCACCTGCAGAAGGAACCACCCGGGGTCCACGATGAGCCAGCCGACCACGCATTGGGCCGTTCCCGTGGCGGGCTGACCACTAAAACCCATCTGGCCTGTGAACAGGGTCAGAAAGTGTTGTCGGTGATCGTCACCGCCGGCCATCGCGGCGACAGCCCGCAGTTCGTCGCGGTCCTGTCCCGTATCTGGGTGAGCCGGCTCGGCGTCGGCCGGACCCGCAGCCGGCCGGTGCTGGTGCTGGCCGACAAGGCCTATACCAGCCGCGGCAACCGCGGCCACCTGCGCTCGCGCGGGATCAAGGCGTGCATCCCGAGCAAGAGCGACCAGGACGCCCACCGCAAAGCCAAAGGCTCCCGCGGTGGGCGTCCACCCAAGTTCGACCCGCAGCTCTACCGGCTACGGGCTCGCCGTTCATGATCACGGTCTGCGCGCGGCCATTCCAAGCCGGAGAGCGGGCTCAGGTCGTGCGCTGCGCCGAGTGCCGGCGGCCGGGCCCGACCGCGTCTTCCGTCGAGGAGAGGGGACGCGGCGAAGGGGGCGAACTATGGCTCAACATCATCGACCGAACGAGATCCAATTGAGGTTGACGTAGTCGGCGGGTTGCCCGCTGGTGAGAGTGACGTAGACAGTGTGCCGTCCGGTGACGCCGGACAGGTTGGCGGGTACGGTGCGCCAGCTTTGCCAGCCGCCGGTGTCGGCGATGGCCAGTGAGGCGGCCGGCGCGGCGTTTCGGTCGTCGAGGCGGATCTGCAGGAGCCCGCTGACGCCGGGTGGTGCGCCGGAGGCCAGCCGGGCGTAGAGCTGGGTCGCCGGTCCGGGGTCGAAGTCGACGTTGTCGAAGCGTAGCCAGTCGCCGTTGTTGAGCGCGGTGACATCGAGGCCGTCGTCGAGGTCTGCGCAGGCTTCGGTGCGGGTGCCGTGCTGCTCGTCGGCGCTTTCGCCTTCGATCCTGGCGTAGGCATCGCGGGGGCCGGGGTTTGTGGGTGTCCCCGGCGGGGGTGTTGAGGGTGGCGGGGGGGCCTCGCGGCGCGACACGGCGACGTGGTCGATGACCAGTGGGGCTCCGGGGCGGGTCTGGGGCGTGGGTCCGCCGCCGAAAGCTGCCGGGAAGCTGCCGCCGATGGCGACGTCGAAGATGATGAAGAAGCCGTGGTGCAGCGCGCGGGTCCATGTGTCGGTGTCGACGCGGGTTTGGTCGATGGTGAAGACGAGTTGGTCGTCGCGGTACCAGCGCAGTTGCTCGGGGCTGACACTGCGATCGATTTCGACAGCGTACTGGTGCAGGGCGTTCTGGCAGCCGGGGCAGGGTAGTTCGCCGCTGCCGATGCCGACGGGCTCGTTGCAGGGACCGCCTGGGAAGGCGCCGCAGTGCAGGGTGGCGAACTGTGAGCCGCGTCCGTTGATGTCCTCGGCGATGTCGATCTCGCCGATGCTGGGCCAGTTGGTGGCCCCGACGGGTCGTGCTGCGTCGCCGAGCAACCAGAATGCCGACCAGTAACCCGCGGCCTGCTCGCCGGTGACGTCGGGCTGGCGCAGGGATGCCTCCACGCGCAGGAGGCCACCGGGTGGTGGCACGAAGTCGGTGCGCCGCGTCTCGATCCGTCCCGAGGTCCAGTTTCCTTGCGGATCCCGTAAGGGGGTGATGGTCAGGTTTCCCGTGCCGTCGTGGGCGACGTTGGCCACGCTGTCGGTCATCGTCTCCACCTCGCCGGTGCCCCACTGCGGCGCACCGCCGGAATAGCCGGTGCCCAGGGCGTAGAGCCAGTCCTCCGGGGCGAGACCAGTGCCTGCAGGGCCCTCGAAGTCATCGCGGAACACTGTTGCCCACGATGAAAGGCGAACGGGCGCGTCCCGGACCAGAATCATCCAGGATGACGCGCCGAGCGCGAGTGTCGATGCCGCGGCAAGCATCGCCACCCGTCGCTTTCTTCTGGACAAGGGCCGCCACGCAACCCGCCGCAGGCTTGCCCACTTCCGATCTCTCCGTGGCGTCTGTGGGCGCATTCCGTCACCGCGCATCTCGTTCGGGTAACGCGGCCCTACCCGACCGCACAACTCCACTGTTATCTGCCGTCGGGAATATTCCTCAGGGAAGCCGGTCCCAAGATGCCGGGCCGAAAGACACCCGTCCGCGCAGCATGTATCTGGTCCTGGTCACCCGGCGTCCCCGCACCCCTGGCGCGTTGCCTGCCAATACCGGCAAGTTCGCTTTACCCGCTCGCCGGTGTGGGCTTCGGGAGATGGGCAGCCGCGGCCGTCTTCGAGGCGGGCGGTCAGGTCGGCCCGGCGGGACTCAGCTTACGTCCTGGGCGTACCACGACGGCGCAGCGGAACGTACCGTCGATGGAGATCACGGCGTCCGTCTCCTGCCGCCGCCACAGCGGAGGAGGCGCCTGGGGTGTTCCGCCACAGGCTGCGGGAGTTGTGCGCCGCAGCCAATCGGGTCAGGCGTTGAGTCGGCGGGGGCGCAGCGAGATGACGACGAAAATGTCCGCGCCCTTGACCACGGAATGGCCGAACCGGCGCGTGTAGACGTCGTGCGCTTGCTGCCACCCAGGTCGCCCCGTGGAAACGGCGCAGCCGAGGCCCTGGCGCCACTGCCGGTGCATCAGGACACGGGCCGGGTAGGGGCGGCCGAAGGCGTGCCACCAGCGGACACCGTCGGCATGGCTTACCAGTACAACGACGTCGTCCGACGTTCGGGCGTACTTGGTCGCCATGCGGACCGGGCGTCCGGTGGACGGTGACGGGAAGCACAATTCACAAATGCGTGAGTCGATGAGGCCGTGCATCACCGGGGTTTCCAGGATCGTGTGGACGGCAGGAGTCAAGCGGGTCAGCAGAGGGCAGGCCGGCACGCGTGGATGCGAGCTGATGGGTGGTCGAGCCGTCGGCGTCCGGTCCGGCGCCATGATCATTCTCCTTGTACCGCATACCGATCGTGGTGCAGCCCTCGGGCGGCGTAGCCACCTTGGCCGCGATATATCGGATTTCTGTGTACGTTCCATACTCGCCTTGGCGACGGAGGACCTGTAGGGCCGCTGGTCATGGGGACGACGGGCCGGTCGCAAGCGGCCTGACGAGAGCTCGCGGCCACTACCGGTCAGGTCACCAGCATGTCTCGCAGCGGTCGCCGTGGCGACGCCGCAGTCGCTTGGCCGTATCCGAGCCGCAGGATCATCTGTACGGCATGGTCGCCATACGCATGCGTGAGCAGTCGGCGTAGGTCGGGGATCTCCAAGGGTTGGGTCATCGGGGTCGCCGAGACGCCATGCACACTTGCGGTCAGCAGCACGCGCTGGAGGGCTTGGCCCGCTCGCACCCAATGCTTCGGGGTGTCGCCCGCTGTGGACAGTACGACAATCTTCGGGTGTGCCTCGAAGGGTGACTGACCCGTACGTACCCCTGGCTGGGTGAGTGCGAAGTCACGCAGAGGCATCGTGCGGTCGGGATCATGCGGCCCGAAGGCGTACCGTGGCACCCCATCGGCGCGCTCGGGCGAAGGTTGCGTCCAGAAGGTGAGCTCGTCGCGGTACCGGGCATCAGCTTCCTGCTGGTTGTTGGCGACACGAATCGTCTCGAGAACGGCGTCGCGCTCACCAGGCCCCGGCACGCTCAGCACGGCACCCTCGACCGCCGCCGCGTCCTTGAGCTGACTGATCACTGATGCGGGGACGGCGCGTCCGCTGTACGGTCGCCGATTCGTGTGCCGTCGGGGAATCGCGGCCACCATCTCACGCACTGTGCGGGTAGCGGGTTCCCGCGCGCTGACGACGATCCGCGCGACATACTCCAAGCCCGGCAGCGTCGGCGAGAGTCGTAGGACAGGTGACCGTCCGTGACGCCGGATCGCCAAACGCAAGTTGAAGATTGCGGCCCCTACGCTCATCAGCAGCTCACGTCCCGCCGGATCGATGACATGGAGCTGGCGCCGGGGATCGGCCGCGACGTCGACGGCCATACCTCGTACCCGGAACAGCCACGGCTGACTGTTGTGGATCGAGACAGCGGCAATTGCAGCTCGAAGACAGGCAGTCATCGCCTCTCCGGCTGTCTCCGCACCCTGGATCCGGTCCAGACCTGTGCCGCCCGAGCGCTCGGATGACCCCCCAGGTGCAGAGGGTTCCATGGGATTCGGTGACCGCCCGGTGCTGTGGTCGCGAGTATCATCCATCATGTCGTCGCCATCGGTGCGCGATGTGTTCACGGCGCCCGTCCTACCTTCACGTCGACGCTAGCCGCGTTGCATCCAGGACGTCCGACGACACGTTTTGGCACCGTGCGCGAGCCCTCCATCACTGTTGCCGGCGCCGGGTTGTGCACCCGGGCCGGTCGCCGGACAGATCCAGGTGTCGGCCCATCCCGCCTCGTCTGCTCTACGTCCGGTAGCGCACCATGGCGAAGTCGCTGTTGCCGACCCGGCAGACACCCACCGCGAGGACGGTGTGGTCGGTGACGGCGGCGACTGCGAAGGCTTCGTCGTCGGCCGTGCCGCCGGTGACATCCGTGACGATGGTGCCGCCGTCGCCGAAGGTGACATCGAGCCTGCCGTCGCCACCGTAGCGAGCGAGGGCGAAGTCGCCGAGACGGGGCAGGCCCGAGACTCCGGCTGCCACGATGCGGTGGTCAGGCTGCAACGTCACCGCCAGGGCCTTGTCAGTGCTGCCGTGGCCGATGTCCGTCACGACCATGCCGTCATCGCCGAAGGCAGGGTCAAGGCTGCCGTCGGAGCGATACCGGACCAGAGCGAAATCGTCGTTCGTGCCACGCCCTGCCGCGCTGGCTCCGGCGGCCACGATAGAGCCCTCCGGCTGGACAGCGAGGTCGCGGGCGTCGTCGTCGGACTCCGCTCGGCGCACATCGGTGATCACCACGCCGCCGTCGCCGAAGCTGGTGTCCAGCGCCCCGTCGGTCGTGTAGCGCGCCGTCGCGAAGTCGGTGTCCGCACGGACCTGCGCCACACCCGTCGTCACGATCCTCCCGTCGGGCTGCACGGCCACCGCCCGGGTCTCGTCCGCACCGCCGAGGTCGGTGGACACCACACCGCCGGCGCCGAACGTACGATCGGGGCGGCCGGCAGCGTCGTAACGAACCAGCACGGAGTCGGCGTCCGCGCTACCGGCCGCGACGATCTTGCCGTCAGGCTGCATCGTCACGCCGTACGCCTGACCGCCGACATCGGCAAGCGCAACGCCGCCGGTCCCGAACGTCGCATCCAGCCGGCCGTCGACGTTGTACCGGAGAAGGGCGAGGACCGTCCGTCCGTCCTGGTCTGTCGCCCCGGCGGCGACGATTTTGCCGTCGGACTGCAGGCTCAGAGCCCGGACGAGGCTGTACCTGTGATCGCCGATGTCGGTGACGACCTTGCCGCCCGCTCCGAACGTCGCATCGAGGCTGCCGTCCGGATCATGGCGTGCCATGGCGACGCGGTATTCACCATCGGTGCTGGTCAGGCCCGCGGATACGACCTTGCCGTCGGCCTGCACCGCCATGGCGTAAGCGAGATCCTGCCCTCCGAAATCCGTCAGCACCGTCAAGTCGTCCGGCGTCGCGGCGACCGCCGGCGTCCCGGTCATCGCCGCGCTGAGCAGCGCAGACGTGACCATGCCCAGGAAAGGCGAGCGGCCGTACATGCGATCACCCCATCGTCCCGGGTCGACTGCGCCGTACGTGACCTCATCGGTCCGGAAGCTCCCCGCTGTTTCCTAACCCCCAACGTTCGACGGGCCGGCCTCGGTGGGGCAAGAGTCTCAGGACCCTATTCGAGGTCCTGCCGGCCGGTGGTGACAGCTCCGCGGGGTCGGGCAACGGCCCGACGGCCCACCGCCCGCATTCGACCTGGGTATCGCGGCCGCGTTCTCATTTTCGCGGTATGCGACGGTGAGTCCGTCGGCCGGCTCTCCAGCGTCGAGGCGTCGAGGCGCCGACCCTGCTGATCGTCGGTGGCCTAGACTATCTGGTGCTCAGCGCCGCCTCGCGACTACGCTGTCCACACCAGCTGGCCGTCGTGCTGGGCGCCTCCCATCTGTTCGAGGAACCCGACACGCTCCAGGCAGCGGCCCGGCTCGCCACCGGTGGTTCACCGACCGCCTAGGGATCTCAGCCAGCACATCCGGCCGGTCCGCGATGTCAGCGGGGCGTGACGAGTTCCTTGTGATCAGCCGTCCGAGGCTTGAAGATTCAGGGATCCTGTCCGCACGACACGTCGTCTGCCTCGGCGAGCATCATTGGGTCAATGCCGAGGGTCGACAACAGGCTGCGGTTGTGCGGCAGGTCGACAACCTCGGACAGTTCGCGGTCAAACCAGTCGGCGCGCGCCTCCAGGCCCCTCGAACGCAGCACTGAGACTATCTCCGCCTTGAGCGCCGTCTTCGCGGCCATGCTCGCACCTCCTCCCGGCCGGCGTACCGACCGTCATCCGGTGCCATCCCCGGCTTAATGTTGCGCGCGGGGTCACTTTGCCGGTAGGGCCACTCGGCGCCGGTCGGCAGTCCGAAATCGCAGGGTGTTCCGGGCGTCACCGCCGAATATCGCTGCTAGGGCTGCAGGAACGCGGCGATGCCTTCGCCGCCGGCCAGTGGCCCGGCTGCGTCGGCGTCGATAAGCGTGACGTTGCCGCCCGCGCGGTAGGTCTGCTCGACCAGCAGTTCGCGCCGTCCGGAGTCCTCGGTGGTGGCGTCGCCGGCCCAGGGCCGGGAGCCGTCGAGCAGGAGATGCCGTACCCGGCCGTGCGCGGCGGCGCGGGCGGTGTCAGCCGGGCCGTAGGTGGCGGCTTCGCCGGCGAACGCGGCGTCACGGACCTGCTCGGCCAGACGACGGTGGGCGCGCCGGCGGGCGTCGCGAAGGTCGGCCGCCACCAGCGTGGCGACTTGGGCGGGCGGCAGGGCCGTGGGTACGGTGTGGGCCGCGGTGACCAGGTCCGCGTGCATGCCCGGTGGCAGTCCCGCGGTGAACGCCGTGACCAGGTTGGCGTCGCCGGTGACCAGTATCTGCTTCCAGTCGGGCCACGGGGCGAGCGCGTTGAGCCGGCCGCCGGTGTCGGTCAAGAACTTGTGCAGGTGGGCGGTCATGCGGCGGTCGTGTAGGTCGCGCTGTGCCGCGCTGCGCGGGCCTTGCCGGGAGCTGGCCTGCCCGGGTCCGACGAGTTCGCGTGTCTCGGCGGCGGGCTCGTATGCGGCGGCGGCGATCTCGTCGGTGTGGCCCAGCCGGTAGTCGAGGACGCGTACGCCGACACCCGACACCGTGACTATCCCGGCTGGTGCCTCGGAGCTGTAGGCCGCCGCGAGCGGCCACAGGTGAGCGGTGTCGCAAAGCCGCACCGTGTCGGCTAGCGGCACCTGCACCGCGAACTCGTGGGTGTCGCCATGGTCCAGCCCAGCGAACAGGGCGCGGCCCAGGCCGTGGGCCGCCGGGTCGAGCAGCCGGTCCACGGCCGGTTGGAGCACGTCGAGCCGCTGCCGCAGTTCGGCCACACGGCGATGCCCGACGGCGTCGGAGATCCGGCGGCGCAGCCCGGCCATCAGCTGCGGCAGAAGCAGCTGCCCGGCCGACGGACCGGGACTTGCCTGGTGCGGATCGACCGTGACGTACACCGACAGCACCCCGAGACGGTCGCGCAGCCGGGCAACGTTCTGCAGGTCCTGTGTGCGGATCACCGTCATGGCGCGCCTCCGCGGAAGATGCCGCCCAGCGTACGGGTGTCGTCCACGCGCCCGGCAGAGCCCGAAGTCCCGCTCGGAACGGACATTGGAACGCGATGTCTGGACGGCGCTATGAGCGGGCCGCCGCTACGGCGCGGACCGGGTACGTGTCAGGTCCGGCAGGAGTGCGGCTGGGCGAATCATCGCAGCGCGGCTTCGATGTCGTGTTCGGTGGCGCTGCTCGTGACAAGGAGCAGGATGTCGCCGGATTCGATGCGGTGGCCGGGGCCGGGGACGGTGGGTTGTCCGTCGCGGATGACGGCGGCGACGACCGTGCCTTGTGGCAGGGCGATGTCGGCGAGGGTGCGCCCGGCGGCGGCGGAGCCGATCCGGATGCGGCTTTCGACGAGGGTGACCCCGGCGGCGGCCAGGCGCAGCAGGCCGATGGTGTCGGTGGCGCCGGTGGCTTCGTCGATGAGTGCGACCAGGGGCCCTTCGGCGGGCAGGGCGACGTCGACGCCCCAGCGCTGGTCGAACAGCCAGGTGTCGTCGGGGTCGTTGACGCGGGCCAGGACGCGCGGTACAGCAAAGTGTCGTTTGGCGAGCAAGGAGATGACGAGGTTGTCCTCGTCCTCGCCGGTGGCGGCGATCACCAGGTCGGCGTTGTAGGCGCCGGCGCGTTCGAGGACGTCTGGCTCGCAGGCGTCACCGCAGATCCGGTGTTGCGCCGGCTCGCCTCGCAACCGGTCCAAGGCGTCCCGGTTCGCGTCGACAGTGGTGACGTGGTGACCGGTCGCGGAGAGTAGGTGGGCGGCCTGTCCGCCGAGCCGCCCGGCGCCGGCGATGAGGATCCTCATGTGCCCAGCTCCTTGCCGAGGAAGTCGCGTAGCCGGTCGAGCGCGGTGGCGGCGACGGCGAAGGTGATCTCGTCATCGGGCTGGATGACGGTGTCGCGGCCGGCCAAGGACGATCGGCCGCCCCGAGTCACGTCGATGACGCGGATCTCGCCGTCGACCTCGAGGGTCTCCAGCGGGCGACCGGCGAGCCAGGCCGGCAGCTGCTGCCGTACGAGAAGGGTTTCGCCGTTGCCGAAGCTCATCTCGGTGGTGAGGTTGCGGTGTGAGAGGAGTTGGTGGATGCGGCTGACGGTCCAGCGGACGCTGGCGACGGTGGTCATGCCGAGGTCGCGGTAGATTTCGGCGCGGCGGGGGTCGTAGATGCGGGCGACGACCAAGGGGACGTGGTAGTCCTCTTTGGCGATGCGCGCGCCGACGATGTTGGTGTTGTCGCCGGAGGTGACGGCGACGAACGCGTCGGCCCGGGTGATGCCGGCTTCTTCGAGCAGGCGCCGGTTGTAGCCGTTGCCGAGAAGGAAACGGCCGGGGAAGTTCGCGGGTAGCCGTTCTCGGGCGTTGTCGGCGTAGTCGATGACGCACACTTCGTGGTGCTCGCCGGACAGGTCCTGCGCGAGTTCGGCGCCGACGCGGCCGCATCCCATGATGATGACTTTCATGCGTTGTCCTTCCGGCGTTGTGCGCGGGCTCGCAGCAGGGTCTTGCGGGCTTCGTCGGCGGCGAGCAGGGCGGCGCCGAATCCGGTCAGGATCGCCCAGTCGAGCGGCGACAGCGGCGCGGTGTGGAAGACCTGTTGTAGCGGCGGGGCGTAGCTGATCGCGCACATTACGGCGATACCGAGCCCTTGGGCGGCGAGCAGGCGCGGGTTGCTCCAGATGCCGAGCCGGCGGATGCTCAGCCGGTCGCTGCGGATGGTTAGGCTATTGAAGACCTGGCTGACGACGATGCCGGCCTGGGTCATGGTCAGCGCTTCGCGGTAGTCCGGGTTGCCCGGGGTGAAGTCGGCGAAGGGCAATCCGGCGGTGTGAATCTTCCAGAAGAATGCGACGGTCACGCCGAGGGCCTGGATACCGCCGAGGAACAGGATACGACCGATCACCGAGCGGGTGAACAACGGTTCCCGGGGCGAACGCGGCGGCATGTTCATGGTCCCCAGCTCGGGCGGTTCGGTGCCCAGCGCGAGCGCGGGCAGTACGTCCGAGCCGAGGTCGATGGCCAGCACTTGCACCGCGGACAGGGGCACGAGGGGGAACCCGGCGAAGGTAGCGGCCAAAATGGGTGTCAGTTCGGCGAGGTTGTGGCTGAACAGGTACATGAGGAATTTGCGGATGTTCTGGTAGATCGATCGGCCGCGTTCGACGGCGGCGGCGATGGCGGCGAACGAGTCGTCGAGGAGCACCATGACCCCGGCTTCGCGGGCGACGTCGGTGCCGGACCGCCCCATGGCGACGCCGATGTCGGCGCGGCGCAGCGCGGGGGCGTCGTTGGCGCCGTCGCCGGTGACGGCGACCACCTGTCCGAGGTCCTTGAAGGCGGCGACGACTCGCATCTTGTGCTCGGGTTTGACCCGGGCGAACAGGATGGGCGAGGGATCGTTCAGCGCGGCGCGCAACGCCGGGTCGTCGAGGTGGTCTAGGTCGGCGCCGGTGACCGTCCGTGGCGGCGGGCCGGTGACGATGCCGACGCGGCGGGCGATGGCCTCGGCGGTCAGCGCGTGGTCGCCGGTGACCATGACGATGCGGATGCCGGCCTGCCGGCAGGCGGTTACGGCGGCGGCCACTTCCGGGCGGGGCGGGTCGAGCATGCCCACGAGTCCGAGCAGGATCAGGTCGCGTTCGGCTTCGTTCTGGCCGGTGTGTTCGGTGACCGGCCGGTATGCGACGGCCAGCACGCGCAGGGCGGTGCGCGCCAATTCGTCGTTGACGTCCGCGACCCGGCGCCGCAGCGTGTCGTCGAGCGGGACCACGCCGTATGGCCCGGCCACCCGGGTGCAGCGGGCGAGGACTTCCTGCGGCGATCCTTTGACGTAGGCGACCGCACCCGGGCCGTCGCGATGCACGGTCGTCATGAGCTTGCGGTCGGAGTCGAACGGGAATTCGCCGATCCGGGGTATTCGGTCCTGCTCGGCTCGCAGGTCTATGCCAGCCTTGCGCGCGGCCACGAGGATGGCGCCTTCGGTGGTGTCGCCCAGGATCGTCCATCCGCGGCCGTCGGCTGGTGGCAGCAGGCGGGCGTCGGCGCACAACGCTGCCGCCTGCAGCACGTCGTGCAGGGATGCCGGGTCGTCGACCTCGCCGACCGGCTCGTAGCCCACCCCGCCGACGCGGTGGATCCGGTCGGGTGTCCAGATCGCCTGCACGGTCATCTCGGCCTTGGTCAGGGTGCCGGTCTTGTCGGTGCAGATCACGGCCGTGGAGCCGAGGGTCTCCACCGCGCTCAGCTTTTTGATCAATGCCTGGCGGCGGGCCATCCGGCGTACGCCGACGGCCAGAGCGACCGACAATGTGGCCGGGAGCCCCTCGGGAACGAGCGCCACCATCACACCGAGCGCGAAGACGAACGTGGTGACCAGCTCGGCGCCCGCCGACAGGCGCACGACGAACACGAGCAGGCCGAGGGTGAACGCCGCCAGCGCGACCCGCCGTGCCATCGCGGTGATCTTGCGTTGCAGCGGGCTGGGGTCGGCACGGGTCTGGGCGGTCAGCCGGTAGATCCGGCCGAACTCGGTGGCCGCACCGATGGCGGTCACCACGACCTTGCCGGTTCCGGCCGCGACGGTGGTGCCCATCCACGCCAGGTTGCGGGCGTCCAGCGGCGGGGTGTCGCCGTTGGACGCCTCGGTTACGCGGAGCACTGGGTCGCTCTCACCCGTGAGGGCCATGTTGTTGACCGACAGCCCATGCGCTTCGACGATCCGTCCGTCGGCCGAGACCGCGTCGCCCGCCTCGACCACCAGCACGTCGCCGACCACGATCGTCGCGGCCGGTACCTCGGCGCGTTCGCCGTCGCGTAGGACTCGCGCCTGGTGAGGCACCATGGCCCGCAGGGCGTCGGCGGTACGCTCGGCGGCGTACTCCTGCCCGAAGCCGATCCCCGCATTGATCACCACAACCGCCAGGATCGCCACCGCCAGCTGGAGATTCCCCGTGTCGCGTGGCTGGCCCAGCAGGTAGGCGACGAAGGTGATCAGTGCCGCGACCTCGAGCATGACGGCGAACAGGTCGGTGAACTGGGCAGCGAATCGGCCGATCAGCGACGGCCCGGGCGGGGTCCGCAGTTCGTTGCGGCCGTCGCGTGCCAGCCGGCTTGCTGCTTCGGTCGTGGACAGGCCGCGGGGCGAGCTGCCGACGGCGGTGAAGACCTCGTACACCTCCAGAGTCGGGGATCCCGGAGCGCGGGCACCGGCGGTGGTCGCGGACCGGGTCGCGACGGGGCTCGTCATCGCATCCTCCGCTGTTGCCGGCGCACTCCGCACGGCTGGTCCTTCATTCGGCGCCGACGATCTGGCGGAGCCGCTTCACCACCGGCAGAAGCTGCGCGGTGGGGATGGCGAAGCCGATGTTCTCGACTGCGGTGCTGCGGCTGGACGCGGCGGTGGCCGTCACCATGCCGATCACCTTGCCGCTGCTGTCGATCAGCGGGGCGTCGGAGCTGGTCGGCGTGTCGGTCTGGGTCATTCCGGGCAGGTGGCCGGTCTCGGTGTCGACGGTGTGACCGAGAGGGGAGACGATGCCCCGGGTCACCGACGGCGTGGTGCCGATGGCGATGACGTCGTCGCCGACGTGGACGCCGCCGGAGATCACGTTTGCGTTGGTGATCACGTAACCGTCAGCCGAGGCGCCGGTGCCGGCTCCGGCGACGGCGAGTTGGCCCGGCGCGTGGGCGCTTCCACCATGACCGTCGCCGGCTCGACCGTGGCGACGTTCATCGTGCCGCCGGTGAACGCCTGCGCCGGCGGCACGATGACGGTGCGGCTGATGCTGGTCGATTGCGCTAGGTCATACAGGTGGCTGGCGAACGCGCCGACGCCGCTGGCCGGCAGGCCCACGAGGACGAGCACCCACAGCGTCGACCACCGGGGCCGCGACGGCGGAACAGCGGTGATCGGACCGGGCCGGCCGTCGGCTGTGGGCGGTGTGATCCTGTCCGAGACGATGGGGTCCGGGCCGGTTTCGGACCGGTACTCAGAGTTCATCCCTTCCTCCTCCCGGGGCTACCCCCGACCATCGCGCGGACGACGCCGGTGGGTCAGGGCCGAAGGTCACCGCTGCCGGCTCGTGTCAAGGCGACGCCGTGGCGTCCTGATCGCTGCGCCGCGGAGGGATGCCCAGCGCGGCCAGTTCGACCGCGCGGGCTTTGTCGTCGGCGGTGATTACCCCGGTCGGTTGCACCGATGATGACGGCGCCAGCCGGTGACCCCGGCCGGCAGCGCCGGGCCGCGTCCACCGGGGGCGTCGCGGAATCACGTCGCGGACGTGGTCGAGGGCGCATGAAACGTCGCCCAGCCGCAGCCGGTCGCGGTGGTCCGTGGGCACGCGGCCCAGGCGGGCGAGGCTGACCAGGCCGGTCAGCCAGCCGTTCAGATCAAGGATTGGAAAGATCCCGTACGGGTAGCGGCACGCCATGCTGGTGACGAAGCTACTGATCGTCTGGTGGTGCCGGAACGGACCAGCCGCAGGTCGGCGGTGTCGTGGTAGGTGGCGTCGAGCCGTCGTTGCGGGAGTGCGACAGTAGTGCTCCCCGGGCAGCAGACCGTCGAGGCGGGGGAAGTGGAAGTCCGGCGGGGCGAGAAGCTTCCGTCCCGCGAGCCGCCCATAGCCAGGCGGCAAAGACCTGATTGGTCGAGGTCAGACGAGCCAGCGGTTCTTCTGGACGAAGGGCAGGGAGGCCCACCACTTGCCCAGGCCCCAGGTGTGTCCGGCGTAGGTGAGGGCCAGGACGATGCCGGTGACCGCGTAGATGAAGTGGTAGTCGGTGATCGGGTTGGTCGAGCCGCTCGGCGCGCCCTTGGCGCCGGTCTTGTCGAGCGGGAACTCGGCCAGCCACATCATCGCCATCAGGACGACGAGGGAGCCGGCGGCGATCCGCATGCCGATGCCGAGGATGAAGGCGAGGCCGATGCCGAGCAGGGCGAGCATGAACAGCCAGTCGGTCCAGGCGTCGCCGGCGATGTTGTGGAAGAAGGTCTGCAGTCCGCTGGGGCCGACGTCGACGCTGGAGAGGAAGCCCTTGGTGGGGGATCCGCCGTTGATCCAGGCCTTGGCCGACGGGGTCGCGAAGCCCCATCCGAAGGTCTTGTCGAGGAATGCCCACAGGAACACGAATCCGGTGGCGATCCGTAGCACGGCGAGGGCCTTCGCGGCAGCATTGGTGAGCATGGAGCCGTGTGCCTCAATCTTTTCGGGGTGGGCGGCGGAACCCCGCCCGGTGGTGGTCATGATGTCCTCCTGATATCGATGTCCTTGATATCGATGTCCTTGCCGATGACGCTGCCTACCGCGGAGCGCTGCGCGCCCGGGCCTGAATACTTGTTCATAAGGCCGAAGTACCTGACATCGCTGGGCGGGTATCAGCACGGACCTGGCGGGGTCGCCTCTGACGGGTGCGTCGCGGATGCAGCGCTCGGCGTGCTGGACGCGGATGCGCTTACCCCCGGCCGCCTCCCATCGCGCTGCCGACACGCGTGCCCGCTCAGCCTGTCGGCGTGCGTGGTCAGCCCGGTCCCGGTACGTGGAATCGCCGCGGGTTGCCGCGAGCCGATCATTGGTTGCCGCGGCCTGTTCCTCCTCCTCGGCGAGACGGTCCTCTGTTTCGGCGACGCGGAGGGCGGACTGTCGGGCCCGTTCGATTCCGGTATTCATCCGCCGGTCCTGTTGTGAAGAAGCGCCTATCGCGCAGATATGCCCGCCGCGCGAGCGACCACCTCGAGCCGACCCTGCTGGTAGATCACGTCGGGGCAGTTGGCCGCGGGTCGGTGACGTTGGCCTCTGCGCCGGGTCGCCAGGTCGGCCGAAGATGGCTTCATGGGCGTCATGTCCGGCTGCGAGCCGGCCATTGAGGTGGTGGGGCTCCGTAAGACGTACGGCAAGGTCCGGGCGGTGGACGGCATCAGCTTCCAGGTGCGCCGCGGTGAGATCTACGCCCTGCTCGGCCCGAACGGCGCCGGGAAGACCTCGACCGTGGAGATCCTCGAGGGCCATCGGCGCAGAAGCGGCGGCGAGGTCCGGGTGCTCGGCCTCGATCCGGGCGACGGCACGCGCCAGTTCCGGGAACGGGTCGGCATCGTCCTGCAGTCTGGCGGCATCGATGCGGAGCTGTCCGTGCGGGAGATGGTGTCGCTCTACGCCGGCCTGTATGCCCGGCCGCGTGACGTAGCGGAGACGATCGAGCGGGTCGGGTTGACGGCCAAGTCCCGGGCGCGTGCCCGGACGCTGTCCGGTGGCCAGCTCCGCCGGCTCGATCTCGCGCTCGCCCTGATCGGCGATCCGCAGGTTCTGTTCCTCGACGAGCCGACCACCGGGTTCGACCCGAACGCCCGTCGCGATGCCTGGGACCTGATCGCCGGTCTGCGCCGCGGCGGGACCACGGTGCTGCTGACCTCGCATTACCTGGACGAGGTGCAGCGGCTCGCCGACCGGGTCGGGATCCTCAGCCGCGGTCATCTGGTCGAGGAGTCCACGCCGGCCGCGCTCGGCGGCCGTGATGTCGCCGGCACCGTCATCAGTTTCCGCCTCCCGGCGGGGGCGGGTGAACCGCCAGGCGGCCCGTGGGACCGATCCCCGGAGCGTCCGGACACCTATGTGCTGCACACCGACGAGCCGACCCGGGTGCTGGCCGCGGTGACACCGTGGGCGCTGCGGAACGGCGTCGAGCTCCCGGAGCTGAGTGTGGTGCAGCCCTCGCTGGAGGACGTCTACCTGCGCATCACCGGGCGGACGGAGGCCGGGGATGGCGACTGAATCGGCGAGCCGGTCCCGGTCCGCGCTGGTGCTGGCGGTCGGCCAGATCCGCTACCAGATCCTCGTTCTGCTGCGCAGCCCGCTCGGCTTCTTCGTCTCCGTGGTCATCCCGCTCATCCTGCTGATCTGCCTGAAGGCGCTTCTTCCCGGCGAGCCGGTGGGAGCCCTGCCCTACGCCCAGTGGCTCACCCCGGCGATGTGCGCGTTCTGCCTGCTCAACGCCTGCTACGTGGCGTCGGTGACCGGTATCGTGCTGGCCCGCGAGGAGGGCATCCTCAAGCGCCTGCGCGGTACACCGCTGCCGGCCTGGGCTTATCTGGCCGGCCGGTTCGGTTCGGCGTTCGTGACCGCGGCGGCAGCCTGCGCCGTCATCATCGCGACCGGCGTGCTCTTCTTTCACGTACGCATGGTGTGGCACGCCTTCGGCTACTTCCTGACGGCCGCGCTGATGGGGATCGTGTGCTTCTTCGTGCTGGGCGCGGCCGTCACGGTCCTGGTGCCACGTAGCGAGACGGCGCTGCCGGTCGCGTTCGGCTCGATGCTGCCGCTGGCGTTCATCTCCAACGTGTTCTTCGCCGCCGACCCTCCGCAGTGGCTGCACGATCTGGCGTACGCGTTCCCCGTCGCGCCGGTCGCGACAGCGATGGAAGACTCCTTCGACCCGGCCACCCACTCCTGGCCGATGCCTGTCTCCGGGACACTGGTGGTCCTGGGCTGGGTCGTCGCCGCCATCATCGTCATGGCGCTGGCGTTCCGATGGGAGCCCGGCCCGGCGCGAGCCGCTCTGACGATCAATTCCCCGCGCCGGTGGCGCCGACCCGGCCACCGCGGGAACCGGCCCGACGATGAAGGGCGGCGCCACACCGGGCGGACGGGCCGCCGGCGATCCTGAGCACGGTCACCGCGGGACGGCGGGACCCGCGACCGCCGCGTCCGGGACCATCGGCGCTGACGGAAAGTGCCGTCTCGAAAGAACAATGGAGGGGAGAGGCTCCGGGAAGGGGACGTGACATGTCGTACCAGGAAGCTCCGCAACCGGTTCGCCGCCGTACGCTCGTCCTCGAGCGCCCCGCGTGGATGCCACTGGAGGTTCCGGTCGGCACACCAGCGCTGTGCCGGATCGATGTTCGCTCGCGCCTGCGCCGCCGTGGGGTGCGACCCCGGGCTCGGCGCGCCACTCGCGGCCCTCGCTGACGCCACCGATCTGCCCGGTTGGAGGCGACTACCGGCATCGGCCCTGGACGCCCGGTATGTGGGCGAGAGACGTTGGCGCCGCCGTCGTCCGTCAGGTGTCACCCACCGGTGAGTCCGTTGTACTCGGCGCGCCATTCCAGCGTTCGCTCGACCTGTGCCTTCGCAACCGCGTCGACCGCGCTCAGAGCGTTGCCGTCGAACCGGTGGTCGGCGTACACGCGGGCCACCAGGATAGCGATCGGATTCTCCGACGCGGCCGTTAGATCAGGTTCGCCAGGACGAACCAGTTGAGCGCGGCCAACGGCCGATCAGCCAGGCGCGGAAGATGAGCATGAGCAGGTAGGCCTTCATCGCCGCGGCGTCTCCGGCGCGCACTCGAGAAGAGCTTGATGTCGTCGAGCCGCTGGCGTAACCGAGGTCGCAGCTGCCGGTCGATGACGGCGCGCCGCGGTCGCAGGAACCGGGACGGCACGAGACTTTCCCGCTGGCGCAGCAGGGTGGCCTCCCGGTCTGGCTCGAGGTCGTTGGTCAGGTGGCCGGTGAACCATCTATTCCGCACCTGCACGTCGGTCGGCCGATACGGCCGGACATCTCACCGACCGATTCAACCGGTTGGCCGCCGGGGCGCACGTCCGGCCGATCGGCCCACACCAGATCCGGCACCTAATCGCCTGAACGCTGCTGGCCGCCGGCTACAGCGTCCACGAAGTCGCCGAGCGGCTCGGCCATGATCCGGTCACCCTCATGCGCTACTACACGAGGGTCAACGCGGCCAGGCGTCGGCAAGCAACGGACCGGATCGCCGAACTGATGACACTGCCCGATGACCCGACGAGGCCAAGCCGATAGGAAATACAGACGCCAAAGCTCGGCCGCCTGAGGTGGCCGTCAACGGCCTACGCGAGGGCGGCAGCGGCACGCACCGCTGACGCGCTAGACGCCGAACCATCCACGCCGACGACTATCGGGGCCACGGATGGCGGCTTCACCTCGCCCACCTCCTCGGTAAGCTGCGGCGCCGCGGAGACGCTCCCTTGTCCTTTTGCCAGCCTGTGCCGAGGTGATCAGACTGGGGCAGAGGCGTTCTACCTGCCCCGCCCGGGCACTCGGTGGAACGGCGCGACGACCGACTTCGAGATCGTCACACCTCGCCAGGCCCGGGACGGGGGGCGCAGTTGACGACCGGGGACGCGTGATCGGCGTCTCGCCGGTTGTGCGGGGCTGACCACGTCGTCGTGTGGGCGTCCTACGGGCGAGCTGGTGGGCGCGCGGGCCCACCAGTTCTACGGGTGCGTGGCTCAGCCGGCCAGGAAGACCGGGCAGTCGACGTGGTGCAGGACCGCACGATTCACCGAGCCGAGCCTGGACCGGCCGGAAGGCCGGCCAAGCACGACCGCAGCGGCGCCACGGGCGGCGTCAATGAGCTCATTGACCGGGTTGCCGGCCACCGTCCGGTTCCGGACGGTCACGCCACCACGCCGGTCGGTCCAGTCCAGAACCTCGCTGGGCTCCGGGGTGATGCGCAGAAGGATGACGTCGCAACCGCGCAATTGGGCTTCCTGCACGGCGAACTCGGCCGCCCGGGTGGATGATGCCGAGCCGTCCATGCCGACCAGCAGAGGCCAGGTCGCCTGCTCGGGTTCGGTCGGCCACGGGGTCCGCACCACCAGGACCGGTCCGGGATGCCGGGCCGCAACCTGATCCGCCACGCTGCGGCGCAGCGTGCCCCGGATCGCGCCGTGCCGGTGCCCGACCACGATCAGATCGGTGGCGCCGGCGTCGGTGAGCAGCAGCTCGGTCGCGCCCATCCCGATCGTGGCGTGGGTGGTGACCGCGACGTCTGGGGCCAACACGTGTGCCCGCTCGGTGAGGTTCGTCAGCATTCGCGGGTCGCGCGACGGCGGGCCGGTGTGCACGATCAGCAAGGTTTGCCCACGGAGCTCAGCCTCGATCGCCGCGTGGTCGACGGCGACGTGGCTGATCGGCGCGTCGTCGGCCCCGACGATCACGGCTCCGGTGATGGCCCCGACGCCGGCCGGGCGTGCCGGCAGCCGCGCAGGAACCGGGACGTACGGATCGGTGTAGGAGAACGCCCCGAGATAGCGGTTGACGACCTCGATGTAGGGCGTGCTCCGATGCGGTGCTGCGGCTCGCTGCCGCGCTTCCTGCTTCACTTTGAAACTGTCGAGATCGCTCATGGCTGCCTCCCGACCCCGTCTGCGCGATCGGCGCCGGGTACGAAGCGGGCGCCCCGGAAATGTCGAGGCACCGACGACGCCGTCGGCGCTCCTACCTCCACGTGACCGCGGAATCCGCAGTCGGCACAGTGCCGTAGGACCTTTTCACGAGCCGATCGGACCCACTCCTGCCCGGCTGGGCGCATCAGGTGCCGCTGCTGAGGGCGCCTCTGGATCGCTAGTTCCTGCCACTGACCGATGACCGGGGCCGATGGCGCGCCGCACGGTCTTCTGTGCCATACGGGCACGTCGCCTGAGCGCCTTGGGACTTCGGCCCCTGATCGCGACGGGTCATGAGGGTGCACGGTGGAATGGTGATCGCTGGGTTGTTCCGCGACCGGATTGCCGCCGGCCGCGCGTTGGGCCGCAGGCTGGCTCGTTTACGGGACGCCGACGCCGTGGTGCTCGGCCTTCCGCGAGGTGGGGTGCCCGTGGCGTTCGAGGTAGCCACGGCGCTGCGGCTGCCGCTGGATGTCATCGTTGTGCGTAAGGTCGGTGTACCGGGCGACCCCGAGCTGGCGATGGGTGCGGTCGGGGAGGACGACGTGACGATCGTCAACGCGGGTGTGGTCGCGGCGTGCCGGGTGAGCGACGCCGAGCTGGCCTCCGCCCAGGAATCTGCCCGAGCCGAGGTGGAACGGCGAGCCGGGTTGCTGCGTGGCGGGCAGCCGCGGGTGCCGGTCCGGGGCCGGACTGCGATCGTCGTGGACGATGGGACGGCGACCGGGGCGACGGCGCGAGCGGGGTGCCAGGTGGCGCGGAAGTTGGGAGCAGCGCAGGTCGTGGTGGCACTCCCGGTCGGTGCCCACGATGCGGTGGCCGCACTGACGACGGTGGCCGACGAGGTGGCGTGTCTGGGGCAGCCGGACCCGTTCCTGGCGGTCGGCAGTTACTACGAGGACTTCGCCCCGACCACTGAGGCCGAGGTGGCAGCTCTGCTTGAGCGTGCCGGGCGTCGGACGTCGGGCGTGGAGGTCGTCGCCCGTTTGCCCATCAGCATGCAGGCGGCGGTCCGCGCCGGTGACGTGTCGCTGGAGGCCGAAATGGACGTGCCGCCGCAGCCTCGCGGTGTGGTTGTGTTCGCCCACGGCAGCGGCAGCAGCAGACACATTCCACGTAACCGGGCGGTGGCCCGCCAGTTGCGGCAGGCCGGCCTGGCGACGGTGCTGCTGGACCTGTTGGTGGCCGATGAGGAACAGGACCCGCGCAATGTCTTCGACGTCGCTCTGCTAGCGGATCGGCTGACCGGCATGATCCGCTGGGTCCGCCGGTGTCCGGCAACAGCAAATCTTCGTGTGTGCCTGTTCGGGGCCGGCACGGGCGCCGCGGCGGCGTTGCTGGTGGCAACGGAGCCGGATCTGCGGGTGGCGGCGGTGGTGTCCCGGGGCGGGCGCCCGGATCTGGTGTGGGACCGGCTTGGCGAAATCACGGTGCCGACGTTGCTGATTGTCGGCGAGGACGATCCGCAGGCGCTGAGGGTGAACCGGCGCGCCGAGGTGCGGCTGCGCGGCCCGGAGCGCCTAGCCGTGCTACCCGGCGCGGGTCACCTGTTCGCGGAGCCCGGCGCGCTGCCTGTCGTGGCTGACCTGGCCGCCTCCTGGTTCGTCCACTACCTGAGCGATCGGCCGGGCGCTGAGCAGGCCCGGCGGGCGCGCGGGTAGCCCAGCGGACGCAGGCAAGGTCCTGGGTGCAACGTCGCGACGACGATCCGGTCGGACGACACCTTCGTGCCGCCGGTGGCTGCGAACTCAGCCCGGCGTATTGGCCGAACGCGACAGCCCATCGTGTGTCGTTGGACCCTGTCCGGCAGGGCTGCGACGGGTGACGGTGGGGGTATGTGTGGACACGGTGAACGACCGGCGGATGGTGCTCGGAATCGAGGGGTCGCGCCTCTCGTGCCGGCACCGCAGACCGTCATGGCGACATCGACCGCAGATGAAGGGGGATGAAATGAAGCCAACGATGGCCCAACGTCACGCTTTGCGCGACGCGCTGGTGACGCTCGATCCGGCAGAAATCGATCAATTGCCGTGGTGGCCGGTACCGGACTGCGCTGGTGTCGTCGCGAAGGATCTGTGGCGCGCCGGCGACCTGCATGACGCGCTGATTTCGTACGAGCCGGGATCCGCCACGCCGGGAAGACCCCACCCGACAGCGCATCATCACATCTGGGTGGTCTCCGGCTCGGCGTCGATTGCGGGACGGCCCGTTGTCGCCGGTTCCTACCTGTACGTGCCGCCCGGCACCGACCACCCGATCGCCGCCGGTGCCGGGGGTTGTCTGCTGCTGCAGATGCACCGTCCGCTGCCTGCCGGCGTCGCGCGGTAGCCAGGCCGCAGGTCAGAGCCGGGCAAACACGGCCGATCGAAGAGGTGCGCAGTGCTCGCGGATCCCGGAACGCCGCCATCGGTGGTACGGGGGTCGTTCGCCGGACACGATCAACGTCAGTGTGTCGTCGGCCGCCACCAGGGTGTGGTAGCCGGTCGGCGCTACGAAAACCCGCGCTGGGGCCAGCACGCCGCCGTCATGGGCGAGGGTCACGGGCAGTTCGGTGCGTCGCGCCAGGATCTGAGCGAGATTGTTCTTGCCGCGTGGGTCGTGGTGCCGTAGCACTATCGTGGCTGCGGCGAAGCCGGCTGGCAGTGGTTCGAGGATCCGGATGACCGCGTCGAGGCCGCCGGTCGAGCACACCAGCGCTACTACTGGGAATCTGTGAGACGGAGCTGTCGTCACGGTGCCTGCTGCCCTTCCTGGTCGCAGGTCGGCGCGGGTCCCGCGGCAGCGGTTTGTCGCAGGTCCGTTCGGGACCATGGTCGCGGGGGCGCGCTCTGGCGTCCAGAGCCCTTGGTTCTGCTTGCCGGCGGCTCTGCACGAAAAAGGACAGTTGCTACGCGGTAGCCGGTGCGGACTCCCGGTTCCGCGTACGGAGTGCCTGCGGGGCCGGCGCCGTGGAATTACGGCGGGGTGGGACGGGGACTTTCGGCCCTGTCGTCGGCGTCGTGGCCGGGGTTCCGTCGAGGCGGCCTCCGCGACGAGCGGCTGAGTTCGGCCGTATGACGGTCGATGGGGGAGTCCGGGATGGCAGGTGCCCGAGGGTGATCCCCTGGCACCTGACCGCGGATACTGCCGGCGACGATCGTCGCCGGGGGGTGTTGTTCCGGCATCCATGTGTGCCAGCGGCTCCGCGGCTGTGCATCGCCGTCATTTCCCTTGCTGGACCGGGCACTGAGTGCCCTTCACACGGGCCGTTGATGGTCATCAGGAGGCCGTCGTATGCGTGAAGGTGGCACCCAACGTTTTCAATCTAGTCACGTGCGGGTTCGTCACCGAGGAGCAGGACCGATACGCCCGCGCCCTGGTCGGACGCTCTATTGTCGGCCTGCGACAGCTCATCCGCCAGGCGCGGGTACGGATCACTCGGCACAGCCGCTCCGGGCCGATCGTGGTGGTGCAGGTCAATCGCATCGTCGCGGAACGCCTGATTCGTGCTCAGGCGGCTGCCTCTACGGTGTCCGCGGCGGTTGATTCAGCGGCTGCCCGGCTGCGGGACCTGCTGGCCGTCATCGGTGGGCATCTGGCCGTCGAGGAGGCCGGTTATCTGCCCTACGTCGGTCAGAGAGGGCGGTTGGCGTGTTCTCCGCTGCCGCCGTGCTCGTGCCTGCCGGGTCTCGCCGGCAGCGACTCCCGGCTCGTGCGATCGAAGAACGTTCCTCTCGCGGTGCAGCCGGTCGCGGCCACCGCGCTGACGATGGAGCTGCGTGATTACGACGTCCATCTGGTCATCGAGGAAGGCACGGAGATGGATAGCGTCGTGTATCGAGGCGGGTGGGGCGGCTATGGCTTGATCCGCACCGCGGAGGTGCGGCCCCAGGACGGGGGCGTCCCGTCGGCTGTGCGCCCGCGATCGGCGCTGTCGCTCTCGGTGCCGGAGGCGATCGTGCGGGTCAACCGTACGCCTTCGGACCGGTTTGTGTTTTTCGTTGATGCGTTGAGCGGCCGCGGTCGTGTGATCTATCGACGGTATGACGGCCACCTGGGTTTGATCATTCCTCTCCTGTTCTGATCGGTGATGCTCGCGTCACCGCGGCCGTTGTCCTTTCGGGTGGTAGGTAACGGACGGTGACCAGCTCGGCGAGCAGCCGCCGGGTGCGGCGGGGGTCGCCGTGCGCGACCAGGTCCTGTTCGCAGGTCGCGATCAGCGACGCGAGTACGTGGTCGCGGTAGACGCCGGCCAGCCAGCGGGAGAAGTCGTGGCGCCGCGCGTGGAAGGTGATCACTTCGTCGGGCAGGTCGGGTAGCAGGGTGAGGAACTCGCGGAGGTTCGCGGCGACCGGTGCCGGGCCGCCGGGCGCGGTGTGGAAGGCGAATCGTTCGTGGTCCGGTAGCGGGCTGTCGACGTATTTGTGCCAGTGCCGCACGTGGGGTGTGGTGCGCCGGCCGATGGTGATCGGCATCGGTGGCCCGTCGGGTGGTGTGAGGATGGCGCTGTGACCGCCGGGGGACAGCTCGACCCGCCACCGCATCCGGTCGAGCACGGGCGCCGCGATGCGGTCCGGCTGGTACGACACCAGGCACAGGCCCCACTCGCCGAGGTCGGGTGTGTCCAGCCCGGCGTGGTGGCACCAGCCGAGGTTCTGTGCTTCCTCCAGGACGATCCAGTGGGGCAGGGCGGTCTCGGCGCGGTAGGCGGCGACTGCGGGCCACATGCGGCGCAGGTAGTCCTCGCGTCCCGGCCGGTGCAGGCTGGACAGGTCCAGAATCAGGCAGGACAACCCCTGTCCGTACAGGGTGGGCACCTCGGCCGGGTCGGGGAGCTGGTTGCCGGCCAGCACGGTGACCCCGCGGAGGGCGCCGAGCGAGACGTGGTCGCCCTCCGGATCTATCACGAGCAGTACATAGCCGAGCGCGGCCAGCTGTTCGACGACCAGCCCGGCGAGGTAGGACTTGCCGGACTCGCTGGCGCCAGTGACCATCAGGTTGGTCTGCGCGGCGGGCAGGACAGCCGGCTGCTGGTCCACACCGGTGCCCAGGACGATGCGCCGGCGCAGCGTCCGGACCGGCCGTTGACCGGTCAGCACCGGCCCGGTCAGCAGGGCGGACACGCCGGCACCGTCGGATTCGGCCAGTACCAGGTCGGCATGATCGCGTAACCCGGCCACGGCATTGGCCACGGCCACCCCAAGACCCGCCGCGGTCAGCATCGAGTGGTCGTTCTCGGCATCTCCTACGGCGAGGGTGTTGTGCGGTGAGACACCGAGTTCCGCCAGCCCTTCGCGCATGCCGGTGCCCTTGGTGACTCCGGACGGGATAAGCATGAGCGCCGCCCGGTTACGCACCAGCTGGACGTCGAGTCCGAGAGATTCGATCGCGTCGAGTGCCAGATGGTCGGCCGAGCCGTCGCAGGCCAGCAGCACCTCGCCACGCCGGGCCCGTACCCCGGCGTCGTGCAGCCGCTCCAGCAGGTTCGGGTCCACCGGGTCCGCCAGCGGCCTCGTCCACCCGGAGCTGCGCAACACGCCGCCGTTCTCGCCGACCACAAGGTCGAACCGGTCGGCCAGGCCGGGGAACTCGACGTCCAGGTCGGCCAGGATGCGGCCGGTCACCAGCAGCGTCCGCACTCCGTCGGCCCGCAGACCGTCGACGGCCCCCAGCACCGCCTCCGACGGCCATCCGCCGAGTGTCAACGTGCCGTCCAGATCCATGGCAACCGCCCGGTACCACCGCACCCGACGCCTCCAAACCGGCAGTTCCCGCCACGCCCGGGCGGCGCCGCCTGTCCACCTACCTCGACCCTTGCGCCGCCAGCGCTGGGACGGCAGAGCCCAACGGCCCGCCTCTTTTTGCCGGCGGCCACCGCGCTCACGTCGCCATGACACCTGGAGTGGCTGAGCAGGACCTGGGGCCTTCGGCCCTTCCGGCGGGGTGTACGGGAAGGTAACCGTCTATATGTGGCAAGGGCGGCCGTACACAGCGGCCTGACGTCCCTGTTCCTGTGCGGGGACGTCATGCTCGGGCGCAGCATCGACCAGATTCTGCCGTGTCCCGGTGCTCCGGCGCTGCGCGAGTCGCTGGTGCATGATGCCCGCACGTACGTCGGGCTCGCGGAGGCGGTCAACGGCCCGATCCGGCGGCCGGTGGACTTCGGTCGGGCCGGTCTGGCGCAGACGCTGGAGGTCCTGGCGGAGGCCGGGTTGCCGGCCGCCGGCGCCGGGCCCGACCTCGCCGCGGCGCGCCGCCCGGCGATCGTCGCGCTCGGTGGCGGCCGCCGGGTGGTGGTGTTCTCCATCGGGTTCGCCTCGAGTGGCATCCCCGCCGGCTGGGCCGCCTCCGCAGCGAGGTCGGGCGTCAACCTGGAGCCCGCGCTCACCGAGACCCTTGACGAGGTCGGCCGGGTGAAGCGGCCGGGCGATGTCGTTGTCGCCTCGATCCACTGGGGTTCGAACTGGGGCTACGAGATAGCAGCGGACGAGGTCGCCCTCGCCCATGCCCTGGTCGACGGCGGCGTCGACATCGTGCACGGGCATTCGAGCCACCATCCGAGGCCCATCGAGATCTATCGGGGCCGGCTGGTGCTCTACGGCTGCGGCGACCTGATCGACGACTATGAGGGCATCGGCGGTCACGGTGAGTTCCGCGATGATCTCCGCCTGCTCTATATCGCGTCGATCGACGCGGGCAGCGGCCGGCTCGTGCAGCTGCGGATGATGCCGTTGCAGGCCCACCGGATGCGGCTACGACGGGCGTCCGCCGCCGACACCCGCTGGCTGCAGAGTGCGCTGTGCCGGGGCGAGTCGCGACTTCGACGTACCGATCGGCCTGGGCCCGGACAGCAGCCTCACCGTCGCGGCGTCGTCTGTGGGGAGCCGGTGATTCACCGGTCTCGGCGGAGGTCGCCGAGTTGGTGCACGGCGGCCGCCACATCGTCGCGGTCCAGGGCCACAGCGGCCTCGGCAAAGCCCTGCCTGATGGTTTCTCTTCTGCCGCTGCCTACCAGCTCGAGCAGGGCCGTCACCGGCCGGTTCTCCGCCAGATAGAGGGCGCTGAAGATCCGGATTCCGCGGTCGAGTGCGGCTTCGGCAAGCATTTCCACCAGCGCGGTGGCCAGCCCGACGCGGCGCCACGCCGGGTCCACGGCGACGGCTATTTCTGCGACGCCGTCCGTGCTGTGTTCATACCGGGTGATGGCGATGCCGTCACCGGTTCGCGGGTCGCCGGCGACCAGGGCGAACCGCTTCTGGTAGTCCACCGTGCAGAGGTGCGTCAGCAATGCCGGGGTGATGCGCGGTGGCGAGCCGAGAAAGCGGCGGTACAAGGTTTCCGGATCGGCGGTGCGGATCGCCTGCGCAAGGTGAGCGCTGTCCTCGGGAACAATGGGACGAACGAATGCCCACCGCCCGTCTGAGAGCCGTAAGTCGCGCTCGTACTCACGCGGGTAGCCAGGCGGTACGCCGGTTGGGTGTTGGTCAAGTGGCTTCATCTGATCCATAGTGGGCGATTGAAACTCGGCTGACCGCTGGCCGGCCGGCTCGTCAGTCCGGGACGTTCGTCACGGCCGGTCGGGCGGTGCGGCGAACAGCATTTCGTACGCGCGCCGGGCGGCCTGACCGGCGCGCATGGCGTCCGGTTCCTCGGTCGGAGGCTGGTGCAGGCCATGCGCGAGTATCCGGGTTGCCTCACTGAGCGTCGCGATCCGGGCCTCCAGCCGGGCGAGCCGCGCCTCGACGGTGTCGTCGGTGTCGCCGGTCGGCCCTTGCCGCTGATCGGGGCTGACGGGTCGCAACGGCTCGCCCGGTGCGCCGCCGGTCGGCGCCTGCAGGATCCGGCGAACCGCTTCGGGCATGAGGTGAAGAACCTGGTCGATCTGTCCCGGCGAGAGGCGGTCCCGCATTGCCGCGGTGACCGCGGCGGCGGCCGCGTCGACGTACTCGATCGGGCTCTGCGCCTCTAGGGCGAAGCGTCGCCGGTATTCGTCGGCCCCGTACTTGTCCGGGCTCCGGCTCGGTTGCCATCCGTCGTAGAAGACGCCGCGGAAGAACTCGGGCAGTTGCGCGGCGAAATCGGCGGCGGTGTTGACCGGCAGCCGGTCGCGCAGCGTGTGCAGCCACGCCCGTAGCGTGCGGTAGGCGGCGTGTCGGTCGTCCGTGCCGAGGTGCCGGGCGATGTCGGCGAGCCACGTCTGCGCGGTCCGGGTGGGGTGTTCGAAGATGTCGACCCCGGTGTTCGCCATGGTCTCCTCCTGTGGTGCTCTTGCTCAGCCAGCGGGCGTGACGAGGCCGTAGTGGCCGTCGTAGCGGTGGTAGAGCAGCCGTCCGCGGCCGTCGGTGGCGTCGGCGTAGAACAGGAATGGTTGCCCGGTGAGGTTCAGCCGCTCGATCGCCTCGGCGATTGTCAGCCGGGGCGCGGGCTGGTCGCTGACGGTCAGGGGTACGGTCACCCCGGTCTCGGCTTGCTCGGCCGGGCGTAGCCGGGCGAGGCGGTAGCCGGTGGGCCCGGCCCGGTAGACGATGGCGTCCAGGCCGGTGCGCTCGTCGGTGAACAGGTGTACGTCGTAGTCGAGTTTCTCCATGTCGAAGATCGCCTCGTCCGGGGTCGCTCGGGCGAGCTCGTACGCCTTGTGCCGGATGATCCGGCGACCCTCGACCGGCCGCGGGAAGTAGTGCGGCCGATGCCAGCCGTCGGTGGTGTGGCGCCACTCGTGCGGGCCCGGCGCCGGGGTGCCGCCGCGGCGGGCCTCCCAGTGCAACGCCATCCGTGTCAGCCGGTGCGCGAGCCGGTCGTGCAGCAGGTCGACGGCTTCGCGCAGCGTGGGCGCGGCGACGTCGCCGCGCAGCAGGCGGCCGTCGACGTCCAGGTTGGCCTGTGCCAGCGCCGGGCGCTCCACGGCCGGGTCGGCCGAGAGGGCCAGCTTGATGCGTACGTGGAGGATCGGCTCGCGGGTTTGACGGCACACATGCAGCACCTTTGCCCGGGCGTAATCCACTATGCCGGCGGGAATGTGCCCGCGGGTCACCACCTCGACGTCGGCGGTCGTGGCCGGTTGCCGGTCCATCCGTTCACCCCCAGGCGAGGTCGTCACCCACCGGCGGGCTTGCCGGCTGCCCGATGGCAGGTATTCCTCGTCGGGACGGTGACGCGCCGGACGGCGTGCCGCTCCCTGTCCCGCCACCGAGGTGTCTCACCTCTGCGCCGGTGGGCGTTACTGTCATATTCCGGCTGGTTTTGCACCAATGCCAGGGCCACAGGTCCCGACCAGGGGTACGTGCGGCATCGTCCAGTTCTTGGGTGGGTGGGCCGGTGCCCCGATCACCATGCTGACGACCGTGCGGCTGCCGCCGAAGGTCGTTCGCCTCTGCCGCCGTGGTCTGGCCATCACCAGGCTTGACGAAGCCGTTCCCCCGGAAGGCGGGAGGCAGTCATGATCCCCTTGGTTCCGGACACGCCCTACCGGTGGTTGATCCCCCGGACGGGGGCGATGCGAGTGCCCGGCATCGTCCTCGCCTCCGCCGACCTGCTGCCCGACGCATCCGGTGACCAGGCGTTGCTGCAGGTCGCGAACGTTGCGACGCTGCCTGGAGTGGTGCAGGCGGTGTATGCCATGCCGGACCTGCACTGGGGGTACGGGTTTCCCATCGGCGGGGTCGCGGCCACCGATATCGCCCATGGCGGGGTGGTGTCGCCGGGCGGGGTCGGATTCGACATCTCGTGCGGCGTCCGTCTGCTGACCTCCGCAGTGACCCGGGCGGAGGCCGCCGGTCGTATGGACGGGCTGATGGACAGGCTGGACCGTGTGATTCCGCGCGGCGCAGGCCGGGGCGGGGTGCTGCACGTGAACGCGGCCCAGCTGGAGGAGATCCTACGGGGCGGGTCGCGGTGGGCGGTGAGCGGCGGCTATGGCGTGCCGGGCGACCTGACCCATTGCGAGGACGGCGGCGCCGTCGACGCAGCGGACCCGGCCGCGGTCAGCGGGCGCGCCGTCGAACGCGGCCTCGGTCAGGTGGGCAGCCTTGGCTCCGGTAACCACTTTCTCGAGGTGCAGGTGGTGGAGGCGATCCTTGACGAGGCCGTCGCGGCGGTGTTCGGTCTGCGCCTGGAGCAGATCTGCGTGATGATCCATTGCGGGTCGCGGGGGCTGGGTCACCAGATCTGCTCCGACCACGTCCGTGCGATGCTGGCCGCGATGCCGCGCTACGGCATCGACGTGCCCGATTCTCAGCTGGCCTGCGCGCCGGTGACCTCCCCGGACGGCCGCCGATATCTGGCCGCGATGGCGGCGGCCGCGAACTACGGCCGGGCCAACCGGCAGCTGCTCAGCCATGCTACCCGACAGGTCTTCGACGACCTGGGCCTGGGCGGCCTACGGCTGCTCTACGACGTCTCGCACAACCTCGCCAAACTCGAGACGCACACGGTTGACGGCGAGCTCCGCCAGCTGTGTGTCCACCGTAAGGGCGCGACGCGCGCATTCGGTCCGGGCCACCCGGATCTGGGCGAACCGCTGCGCCCGTACGGCCAGCCGGTGCTGGTGCCCGGCTCGATGGGCACGGCCTCGTACGTGATGGTCGGCGCCGCCGGCGACGTTGCCTTCGGCTCGGCGTGTCACGGCGCCGGCCGGGTGCTCAGCCGGCACGCCGCCGTCCGCCAGGTGCGAGCGCCGGACCTGCGGCGGGAGCTGGCAGCCGCGGGGGTACGGGTACGCGGCACCTCGGCTCGCGGGCTCGTGGAAGAGGCGCCGGTGTCGTACAAGGACGTCGACGAGGTCGTCCGGGTGTGCGCCGCGGCCGGCCTGGCCCGCCCCGTGGCCCGCCTGGTCCCGGTGGGCGTGGTCAAGGGCTGAGCTCAGACGTCCACGGTGATCCGGCACTGCCAGCCGGAGTCGTCGGGTGCGAAGACGAGCCCGTGCCGGGTGACCGCCTTCGGCGGCGGCCCGACCTGCCGCACCGCGGCGAGCGGCACGGCATGCAGGGCGCCGGCCAGCCCACCCGCCGCAGTAAGCCGCAGATTTGCCCGGCTCACGACGACCTCTCGCACCTCGAGCAGGTAGATGACCTCCTCCAGCACCCGGATCAGCAGCTCGGTGTCGCTGTCCGGGGGACAGGCGTACGGGATCTCCCGCATCGCCGGATGATTGGGCACCTCGGCGAACACCGCGACCAGCCCACGCACCGCTTGTTCGATGCAGCCAGTCGCGGTGGGCGCCCACGCCGCCACGATCACGTCGGCGGTGTGCGGCAGCAAGGCGAATCCCGCCGATGCCGCCCGCATCGGCCGTCCGCCCTGGTCGCTCGCCGCGCCCGACCGGTACGACGGCAACGCGCCCATCTGCAAACTCCATCCCTGTCTTGACTCCATGACACCGCGTCGAGCGGTCTTGGGTCAGGGCCGGACGGCTCGTCGCGGTCAGTTACTCGCCTCTTCGTCTCGCGCCCGACGCGCTCGCCAGCCGACTGGCCCGGCCGGCGGGCCGGATGACACCGGTGGCGCGGCCGCGCCGGTCGTAGCGTGGCGTTATGGCCCGGTCGAATAATGCGGACGACCTGGTGCTGCGGGCCAAACGGCACGGTGGCCGGTTCGCGATCGACACCGACGCGCACGCCACCGTCCATTTCGACAACCTGAGGTACGGCGTCGGCACCGCCCAGCGCGGCTGGCTCACCGCCGACGACGTGGTCAACACGTGGCCGTTGAGGCGGCTCCGCACGCTGATCGAGGGCAAACGCTCGCACGCGGCGTAGGCGGGCCGGTCACGCCCGGACGGTACGGCGCACCAGCGCGCCGGTGACCTCGTCGCGCAGGCGCGCCAGGCTTGGGCTGATCCTCGGCACCGGGGCGACCGGCCAGTGGATCCGCCGGGCCGGTTCGGGCAGCCGGGCCAGGTCGTCGGTGCACCGCTCGGCGGCCGCGACGAGTCCGTCCGCGTCGCCGCGGCTCAGGCGCCGGCCGCCGGACATGACCGGGACGAGCAGCGGCAGTTGATCGGGCGGGGGTGGTTCGGATCGTCGCGTGATGATGTCGGCGAGCGGATCGGCGGTCCGGCGGTACACCTGCTTCGGCCCGGGCAGCGTGACCTTGCCGGGAGACAGCTTCATGACCGGGCGTCCGGCGTACGAGACGAGCTTGTAGGCGCTGTCGAGCGCCGGCGCGTCCGCGGAGACTCCGATCTTGGTGCCGACGCCGAAGGCGTCGATCGGGGCGCCGCGGGCGAGCAGGTCGGCGACGGCGTACTCGTCGAGGCCGCCGCTGGCCACGATCCGCGCGGTGGGCAGGCCGGCGTCGTCGAGCAGGCGGCGTGCTGTGCGCGCGTCGGCGAGGAGGTCGCCGGAGTCCAGGCGTATGCCGATCGGCGCGGGTAGCTCGAGGCGGCGGGTGACCGCGATGGCGGTGCGGACCCCGGCCGCGACGTCGTAGGTGTCGACGAGGAAGACCGTATCGGTGGGGTAGTCGGCCGCGAACGCCGTGAACGCGTCCTCCTCGCTGGGGAAGGCCTCGATGAACGAGTGGGCCATAGTCCCGGCGGCGCGCAGTCCGAAGCGGTGCGCGGCCTCCACATTGCTGGTGGCGGCATACCCGGCGATCGTGCAGGCGCGGGCTGCCGCCAGCGCGGCCTGACGGCCGTGCGTGCGCCGGGCGGCGAAGTCGATGAGCTGCGCGCTGCCGGCGGCAAGCCGGCACCGGGCCGCCTTGCTGGCGATCGCCGTCTGGTAGGTCAGGATGTTGAGCAGAGCGGTCTCGACCAACTGCGCCTCGGCGATCGGCGCGGTCACCTCCAGCAGCGGCTCGCCGGCGAGCACGACGCGGCCCTCCGGGACCGCCCACACGTCGCCGGTGAACCGCAGCCGCCCCAGCGCGGCCGCGGCCTCGGCCGGCAGGCCCAGCCCTTCGCGCAGGTGGGCGACATCCTGAGCGGTGAAGTGGAACTCCTCAAGGTAGGTCAGCACGTCGGCCAGGCCGGCTACCACGAGGAAGCCGCGTTCGGCCGGCAGGCCGCGGACGAACAGGCTGAATGTGGCCGGGCCACTCATCGACCGTCGCAGGTAGGCGGCGGCCATCCGCAGCTCGTACAGATCTGTGAAGATCGCGCTGGAAGTCATCGTGACCTCCCGTCCGTCAGCCCTCGCCATCCACTCAAGCGCAGGCCGCGCGATCGCCGCCGGCAAGGGGAGAAGGACACGACCTCGCCGGGACGAAACAGTCACCGGTCGGCCATGTGGGCCGGATGTTTCCGAGAAGGTGACCTGCGGCCCTGACCAGGCAATCCAGGTCCGGCGCATCGTGAAGACGCGCCCACCGGCGCAGAGGTGAATCTCCTCGGTGGCGGACAGGGGTGAGCGGTCCTGCGGACCGTGGACTCACCATCGCCAAGATGGATCACCCGCCACCGGTGGCCGGCCGAACCCGCCGGTGGGTGCTGTTGCTCCGCGAAAGCCAAAGCGGCAGCTGATGCGCCGGGTGTTCACCGGCCTCGTTTTTGCTGTTGCTGCTGGTGCCGGCTGCGTCGGCACCGGGCGAACCGGGTGGCCCTCCTCCCCGGCGCCGACGACCAGCACGGCGGTCATGGTGACGATGCCCGACGTCGTCGGCCCAAACGCCGACGTAGCGGCCGACCAACTGCACGAACGCGGCTTCACTCACGTCGATCTCGGAACCGTTGACGGCCGCCCGATAGTGGTGCTGCCGCAAAAACTGGACCGTCAAGACACGATCCGCCAGGGCGGGCACCCGAATGGCATCGGACACCAAGATCGTCCTCGGCTGCGCGCGCATCGGCGGGAGCCGTTGGCCGTGACCATGCAGGCGCTGCCGAAATTGCACCGCCGCAGCCGACCAGGACTGGAACCCTGAGCACACGGGCGACAACCAACACCTGTCTCGATCCCCCGTAGACCTGCGAGGCGATCTCCCTTCGCCGGCATTACCCGGATCAGGTGACTGGGGATCGCCGGTGAGCATCACTGCCTCGCGGCCTCTCAGGTCAACCGCCATTACAGTTGATCTCTCCCGCTCGTCTCGCAGGCCTTTCATCAGTGCACCGCGGCTCAACTTCTGCCGCGAGAGCCGTTGGTCTCGCGTGCTGGACCGAACGGCCCGACACGGCTCACGCGGGGAGGTCCGGCACCTCGCACAGGTATCGGCGTCCTGATCCGCGCCGAGCCGGGGGTAGCGGGGTGACAGCAGCGCTGATTCTGACGGCGCGCCGGGACGGGCGTAGGCCGTCGCGCCCTCCCGCAGCAGTGCCTCTGCTTCGTGTGCGTCCGGTCGCGCATCAGGGCTTTCGTTCAGACGGGGGCGGCACAGGTCCACGACGGCGGCGGAAACGCCGCCAGCGACCGGGAGAGGCGCCGGCGGGACGGACACGTGAGCGGCCAGCATCTGCGTCGTAGAGCCGACACGCCAGGGGCCCCGATGGCCCCGAAGCTGGTACAACAGGATGCCCAGCGCATAGATGTCAGTGGGTGGGCCGACGGCACCGCCGGTGAGGCGTTCCGGCGCGACGTAGGCAGGCGTTCCGAGGATTTCGCCGGACCCGTGTCCAGCGCCTCCTGAGTACGCGCGGCCCACAGGCTCGAACAGGTCATACCGGCCGGCGAGCAGTATCCTCCCCATCAGCTGTCACCTGGTCCGGCCGGTGCCCACGATGGCAGGATGCCGGCGTGATGACCATTGTGGACGGGCCGAACGGCACCCACGGATCAGCTGTTGACCCACCCAGCTGATCCGACCATCGCGCGGTACATCACTCGCCGGCGCACGACCGCCCCCGCGAGGACTCTGACACGCGGGGTCGTTCGGCCCTGGTCATCATCGCGCCGACGGGTGTGCCATAGGAACCGAGCGGCGCCCCGGCACGACGATGACGGTGACGGTGGCCCGCCAGTGGACGACAAACGCTGGGGAGGCGTCATGGCGTTCCACGATCGAATCGATGCCGGTCGGCAGTTGGCGGCCACGTTGGCCCATTTCCGTGACCGGAACGTGGTCGTGCTGGGGCTACCGCGCGGCGGCGTTCCGGTGGCCGCCGAAGTGCCCGAGCACTGCAAGCACCACTGGATGTGATCGTGGTCCGCAAGGTCGGCGTGCCCTGGCAACCGGAACTGGCTATGGGAGCGGTCGGCGAATCCGGCGCCAGCGTCGTCAACATCGGAGTTGTCCGCCTCGCGAGGATCAAACCGGAGGAACTGGCCGCCGCTCAGAAGGTGTTTTAGAGAGGTAAGGCCCGGGCTTGTCGTAGCGTGCGGCGTTGCTGCCGGCGGACGGGTTTGCCGCGGGTGACGCGGCGCAGCATCTGGCTGATGGCGGCCCAGCGGATCATCTCCTCGGACACGCTCGGGTCGCGTTCGTAGTCGCGGGCCAGGCGCCGGTGGGCGGTCAGCCAGGCCAAGGTCCGCTCGATCACCCACCGCTTGGGGTGGACGGCGAACCCACGCTGATCGGCTGGCTTGCGGACGATGTCGATCACGATGCGCAGCGTGCGGGCGGCCCAGTCGACGAGACGGCCGGCGAAGCGTTGGTCGGCGAAGACGTACCGGATCGGCGTGCTCAGGTACACCCCGAGCAGGGCGGTCTTCGCGCCGTCGCGGTCCTGCCACGACGCGGCGAGCACGGTGACGCCGACCAGCAGGCCGAGGGTGTCGGTGACAATGAATCGCTTGCGCCCGTTGACCTTCTTACCCGCGTCGTACCCGCGGGTGTCGGCGCCGACGGTGTCGGCGCCTCTGACCGATTGCGAGTCAATGACCCCGGCGGACGGCTGCGGCTCGCGGCCCTCGGCCAAGCGGATCTGTTCCCGTAGTTCCTCCAGGATCCGGTCGGTGACCCCACGTTCCTTCCACCGCCGGAACCAGCCGTAGACGGTCTGCCAGGGCGGGAAGTCGACCGGCAGTTGCCGCCAGGAACACCCGGACCGGTCGATGTACAAGATCGCGTCCACGATGTCCCGGAACGGATGGACCGGGACCCGACCGGGCTCTTTGATCAACGGGAGCATCGGCTCGATGATCTCCCACTGCTCGTCCGTCAGGTCCGAAGGATAAGCAGGCTCACGACCCACACCCCACACACTCCCGCGGCATCAAAGATCACCGCGGACACGCCGTCCGACACCCCTCTAAAACACCCTCTGAGCGAGCGGTCCGAGCCGGGGGGGTGTCCCTATGGGTTCTGTCAAGCGGCGAGGGTGAGCTTGTCTGCTGGCTTGTGCTGGTAGGAAGTTCGGGTGCGGAGCATGGCGTGCA